>JANXTD010000641.1 GCA_025352585.1 Fimbriiglobus sp. | reverse complement strand
GTTCACCCGCCAGGCCGCGGCGGTCGAGGGCGCGGTTCATCACCCGGTCGGCCGTGGCGACGCGGTCGGCCAGACGCTGCGACAGGTTGCCGTGGCCGGTGCGGTAAAGTGTTAACGCCTCGGGGATACACGCGAATTCGTAGTGCCGCGCGACCCGCTGCCACAGGTCGTAGTCGATCGCCAGGTCGAGCGTCGGGTCGAAGCCGCCGACGTGGTCGAACACCGTCTTGCGCAGCATCACCGACGAGAAGCAGACGAAGTTCCGCGCGAAGATCGCCGCGCGCACGTCGCCCGACGGCGGCATGGGCGACGGGTCCGGCGTGACCGCCCCGGCCGCGTCGAGGAAGCAACGCCGGGTCGCCACGACCCCGACGCGCGGCTGACCGTGCAGCACGGCGAGTTGCGCGGCGAGCTTCGTCGGTAGCCAGGCGTCGTCGGCGTCGAGGTACGCCACGAACGCGCCGCGACTCAGCCGCTCGCCGAGGTTCTTGGCCCGCGACTGCCCCAGCCGGTCGCTGCGGAAGTAGCGCACCCGCGGGTCGCGCAGGTACGGCCGCACGGCGTCGGGGGTGGCGTCGGTCGAGCCGTCGTCGATGACCACGAGTTCCCAATCCGCGACCGTCTGCGCCCGCACCGAGTCGATGGCCTGGGCGATGAAGTGGGCGTAGTTCTTCGCGGCCATCACGACCGACACTTGCGGGGTCACGCGCTCAGCCCCCGCAGGTGGTCGGTGGCGACTTTCGAGACGCAGAAGCGGTACTTGCCGCTCGGCTCCTGCGCGATGGCGTCCACGAATTCCGTCTCGACCGTCATCGTCGGGCCGAACAGTTCCAGCACCAGCGACGCGATCTTGCGGCGGCTCGCCTCGGTGAAGTGTTCGTCGCGCACGAGCCGCAACAGCAGGCGGGTCCGCGTCTCCTGGACGATTTGCAGTTGCGCCGTGCCAGGGACTTTGGTGGCGAAGTTCTCGGTCAGCGAGATGCCCGAGATCAGGTTGCCGGCCGGCGTGAGCACGTAGTCGGCGTCGCGGCCCTCGACGGTCGCCAGTAATGGCAAGCCCCGACCGCACGGGCACGGTTTCGGCGAGGTCGTCACCACGTCGCCGATGCGGTAGCGGATCAGCGGCATGGCGAAGTTCGACAGGTCGGTCACGAGTAGCCGGCCGTCGGGTTCGACCTCGGTGTAGACCGACTCGGCGGCGACGTGCAGCCCGGCGTGGCGCTCGCACTCGCAGGCGATCAGCGACACTTCCTCGCAGCCGTAGCGGTTGGTCGCCGGCACGCCGAAGACTTGCTCGATGACGGTCCGCTGCCAGGAGTGCAGCGGCATCGCCGTCGAGATGACGCCATTCGGCCGGATGTCCTCGACTCCCATCGACCGCAGCCGACACGCCACCAAATACAGCGAGTGGGCGTGGCCGAAGACCAGGCCTGGCTTGTGCCGGCGCAGGGCCGTCACAAACTCGCGGATGCGGTCGTCGTTGAGCTGGATCGTGTCGAGGTAAATCGCCCGATCGACGACGGCGTTGACGAGCCGCCCACGCAGCCCGTGGTGCTTGTACTCGGGATTGCCCCAGACCTTCGCGACCCGCTGGCCGCGTCGCCAGCCGGACCACTCGTCGGCCCGCAGCGTCGCCGCGGTCTTCCACTGCGCCCCGCGCTCGTCAAGGTAGATTTTTAGCGGCACGCCGGTCGATCCCGACGTGGTCTTGACGCGCAACGTCGCCTTGTCGAACGCCGTCGAGACGAGGGCGTCGTTGTCCGCGCGGATGTCGGCCTTTGTCAGCACCGGCAGCCGCGTGAGGTCTTCGAGCGTCGTCAAGTCGTCGGGGCGGACCCCGGCGGCGTCCCACGCGGCGCGGTAGTACGGCACGGTGTCGTAGGCGTGCCGCAGCGTCTGGCGCAGCATCGAGAGCTGAGTCGCACGCACTTCGGCGGGCGAGTCGTACTGACTGCGTTCGAGTCGGCGCAGGTCGTCGAGGTGCCGGCTGCGCCGCTTGAGGGCGACGAGCGGCTGAACAATGTGGCGGTGCAAAGCGTCGAGCATCCGTGCCCCTGAAGAATTCCCGGCGAGCGGCGGGTGTAAG
>JANXTD010000629.1 GCA_025352585.1 Fimbriiglobus sp. | reverse complement strand
CGAACTTGCGGCAGAAGTGGTTCAGGTGCATGGCGAGGTTTTCGAGCGAGTTGGCTTCGACCGACCCGTTGCCGAGGGCGGCGAGATAGAGGTCGCCGATGACCCGGAGCGATTTGCGTTCGACGACGGCCACCTTCGGGGAGGCCGTCAGCTTGCCGTCGGACAGCAGGAACGTCATGATGTCGGCGGCGGGCGGGAACTCCAGCCGGCCGCGTTCGAGCAGGGCGACGTTCTCCTCGAACCGGAGGCAGATGGCCTCGGCGGCTTTGGCGTCGCCGGTCGAGAGGGACCGCCGCTTCCGCTTGCCGTCCCAGCGGAAGCACAGGTGGAAGTGACCGGAGGTCGGGTGTCGTTCGAGCCAGGCCATGACGCACTCCGTGAGGACGTCTGAAGTCTCGGCGAGGGGTGCGTCCGCGCCCACCGACGTAACTCCAACGCAACCTCACGATTGCCCTCCATCTGCCCTCCCGAAAGCGGGGGGCACGAGCGACGGAGAACGGTCGATTCGCCGTAACCCATTCTCTGGTATACTGCTCGGACCAGAGGGCGGTTCCGCGACCTGCCAAAATGAACCAGTCGCTGCAGCAGACCGGGGCCGCATGTTCGCTTTCCGGGATTCGTAGCTCACTCGGCGGCCCCGGCTGCTGAGCGGGGTCGTTCGGCGGCGGAGGGCTTCTGCAGTGGCAGCGCTCGACCGAAGCGGCGTGCTCGCATGGCTCCGGTCGCTGCCGGAGGAGGAGTTCTCGCACCTGCTGGCCGAGGCGTGCCAGGGCCGCGCATACCGGCACTACGACATCACCGACGTGCGGTACGCCGCCGCGCAGGTGTGGCGGGACGGCGACGAGCCGTGGACGGTCGAGCTGATCGCGGCCGAGGACGTGGCCCGGTACCAGAGTACGCCGTTCGCGGCCGGGTTCCCCACAAACGACCCGATCGTCCGGACGGCTGAGTGCAGCGGGTGCGGGCAGCGGGTAGTTTCTTGGGCGCGGTGGGTGCGGTGCCCGGTCTGCGGTGAGGCTCTATCCTGTTCGTAGGCAACAGACGCCGAACCAGATGGTGTGTTGTCAAGGGGTGATTTTTGACCCCCTCGCGGGGTCGAACGGGGTGCGGCTCTTGAGCACGCCGTAGGCGATCATCAGGAGCTTCCGCATTCACGCGACGAGCGAACACATCTTCGGCTTCCCGGCCGCGACGAGGCGGCCGTAGAAGGCCGCCACGAGGGGGTCGCACCTGACCGCGGTCAGCGCCGGCACGTCCCGCGCCTTGCGGGGCCGGGCGTCGCCCGCCTTGGACAGCTGGGTGCGCTTCCTTACGCTGGTCCCGGATCGGTACTCGCGGGGCCAGGGCCGGCGTGGGCGGAGAAGCTGCGGCTAGGGCTCCGACAGGTGACCTGCCAGTCGCTCAGCCCGGCGGGATGCGCACGGTGCACCAGCCGAGCGCGACGAGCGTGTCCCCCGCCGCGTCGTCGAGGGCGAAGTACTCCGGGGCGAGGGTGTAGATCACGAAGCGGCCCTGCTTCTCGGCCAGGACCATGCGGGCGTTCCGCAGCACGCCGAGGTGGTGCGAGACGTTGACGACCTCGGCCCCGAGCAGCTCCGCGAGCTGGGAGACGTGCTTCGGCCCGGTGACGAGGCAGTCGATGACCCGGATGCGGCTCGGCTCGGCGAGGGCCTGGAGCAGGGCGGCGCACTCCTGGGCTCGGGGCGTGTCCGTCATGGGCGTGGTCCTCGGCGGGAAGGCGTGGCGGCGGGGCGTCGCCGCGGGCGCGGCGACTTCCCCGCGGGGCTCGGGCGGGGGCGGGCGTTCGGGGCGGTCCGCGTCGGGGTACCCGCCCACGTATCAACGGGGGCGTCGAGAGTCAAGGCCGAGCGGGGCCAGGGCACGGACTGTAGAAGTTGGGGCAAACGCGTCGCGCGGGTCGGCGCAGGGTTCGGAGTCTAGAATCCACGTCTTGAAGGCACGCGTGGGAGTCGCAGGGGCAACGGACTTCGCTCATGCCATACCTAAACCCAATCTCTGCGTGGCCCTGGGCGTGCAGCAGGCGAGCGTCCAGGGCGTCCTTGCTGACATCGATGCCGACCCCAGTCGTCGGCGGTGCGGTCCACGAAGTCGCTCCTCAACCTCACGGGTGCGGGGTCGCCCGGCGCGAGCCGGGTGCCCCGGGATGGTGTCCGAGGTGAGTGACGCCGGCGGCCGGCACACGGTCCGGTTCCCGAGGTGCCGGTGCCCTCTGGCGCGGCAAGGCGTTCGGCCCGGCCGCTAGACACCACCGCACCCGAATCGTATCACATGAGGCGCTGCAGCAGACGGCGGGGGCATGTAGGCTTTCCCGAGTTCACGGCTCACCCAGCCCCGCCGGCTGCTGAGTGGGCTCGTTCGGCGACAGGAGGGCGCGGGTGGTTATTGGAGAAGCCATGCTTAGACTGGTGTTCGCGACGAGCCTGTGCGCGCTCG
>JANXTD010000591.1 GCA_025352585.1 Fimbriiglobus sp. | reverse complement strand
GCACCCAAGCTGAGACCGCGGCGGGGTGAAACCTCGGCGGGCGGCGGCGGCGCTGGGTGGGCTGGGCGGCGGCGGCGGGTCGGGTCGGCGGTAGGCGGGTGGCCCCGAAGGCCGAACCAGGCGCTGCAGCCGACAGCGGGGGCATGTAGGCTTTCCCAGGGTCATAGCTCACTCGGCCCCCGCCGCGGCTGAGCTTGATCGTTCGGCGGCGAAGTGGTTTCGTCCTTTTGTGGAGGTCTCTAATGGCTCGTAAGAAGAGTCTGTTCCCGAAGGTGCCCTCGCTAAAGAAGGTACTCGGCATCACCCAGGCAAAGCGCTCGGTCGCGAAAGCCACCGGTATTCCAACCACAGCGTCTGGACGTGCTCGCAAGGTGAAGAAGTTGTTCGGGATTTGAGAACGCTATGCCGAACCAGGCGCTGCAGCAGACGGCGGGGGCAGGTAGGCTTTCCCAGGGTCATAATCCCAGCAGCCCCCGCCGCTGCTGAGCTTGTGCGTTCGGCGGCGGAGAAGACGGCCGATGTGGCATGTGGTGCCTGACGAGTGGAAGCCCCGCCTTCGCGCCCACCTACGCGCGGCGTGTGGCGAGGACCGCGACAGGCTGTCGGCCCGCGACTTCCGCGGCGACCAGTCGGTCCACCTGACCTTCGACGACGGCTCGTTCGCCCTGTTCCGGTATGCCTTCGTCGTGCTCGACGAGGCGGGCGAGCGGTGCCTGGTACTCACCGAGCACTGCGGGTATCATGCGTTCCCGGTGGGAGCTGGCGGCGTGGAGGTCGTGCGGTCGGTGGCGCTCAGCGGGGGCCAGGACGCCGAACCAGGCGCTGCAGGCGACGGGGGCCGCAAAGCCGGCCCCCGCACCTGAGCTGGGTCGTTCGGCGGCAGGAGGCAGCGTGGGGCGAAGGCGTCGGTTGGCGGGGGCCGCTGTTGTTCTTGGGCTGCTCACCGCGGCCGGGTGGGCCTACCTTCGGCAGCCCTCGGTCAACGCCCTCGACGCCCGTGCGGTCGAGGTGCGGTTCGAGCGGTGGGGTGAGGGCGAGGCGGTCCCGCCGGGGTCCGACACCGCCGACCCCGAGGCCGTCGCCGCGCTGGTCGCGGTCCTCCGGTCGGGAGCAGAGTCGCAGGATCACAAGTGCGGCTCTCGCGGGGTCATCACCCTGCGGCGGTCCGCGGGCCGGCCGGTGCAGCTATGGTTCCTGCCCGGCCACCACGCCGAGTGGTATGAGTTCCGGTACGCGGGCAGGGCGTACCGGGTGCCGCGGGCCGAGTTCGTGGCGGCCATGCGGCGGGTCGGCGTCGAGGTGCCCCTGCAGTGCCAGTGACGCCGAACTGGACTTCCCCACAGAAAACGGACAGTCAGTTAGGAGTATTCGTTGCCCTCGAACTGCGCCGGGGCAACGTACCCCAGCGCGCTGTGCCGACGCTCCCGGTTGTAGAACACCTCGATGTACTCGAAGAGGCTCGCCTTCGCTTCCGCGCGCGTCGCGTACTTTTCGTGATGCACCAACTCCTTCTTCAGGCTGGCGAAGAACGACTCCATCGGGGCGTTGTCCCAGCAGTTCCCGCGACGGCTCATGCTGCACCGGATGCCGTGCTTCGCGAGTTCGCGCTGGTAGTGCTCGCCGGCGTACTGGCTGCCGCGATCCGAGTGCGCCAGCAGCCCGACCTCCGGGCACCGCGCCGCCAACGCCATGCCCAACGCATCGACCACGCACCGGCTCTCCATCGACGCCGTCATCGACCAGCCCACGACTCGCCGCGAGAACAGATCCTCCACGATGGAGAGGTACAGGAAGCCTTCGCCCGTCGGGACGTAGCTCATGTCGGCGAGCCAAACCTCGTTGGGCCTCGTGGCCGTGAACGCGCGGTTCAAGACGTTGTCCGCGACCGGGAACTCGTGGCCCGAGTCGGTCGTGCCGACGCGGAACTTGCGGTGGGAAATCGCCTGGATTCCCAGCGATTTCATCACCTTGGCCACCGTGTTGACGCAACAGATTTCCCCAGCGGCTCGAAGTTCTGCGTGGACCCGAGGCGACCCGTAGCGACCCCGACGGGCCGCGTGGACCGCCCGAACCTTGACGCCCAATTCCCGGTGACATCGGGCCGTCACCGACGCCGGCCGGTCGATCGCGTCGTAGTACCCCGAGGCCGAGACCTCCAGCAACGCGCACAGCCGCGTGACGGGGAACTGCGCCGCGTGTTCGCGGATGAAGGCGTACCTCACAGCGACTCCCTGGCGAAGAAGGCCGTCGCTTTTTTTAGGATGTCCCGCTCCATCGTGAGGCGCTTGTTCTCGGCCCGCAGGCGGGCCAGCTCGTCGTCGAGCACGACGGGGACCCCGTGGCCGGAGAACGCCTTCGCGCCCTGGGTGGCGAGTTGGGCCTTCCACCGCCGTAGTAAGTTCTCGCGGACGCCCAACTTCCTCGCGGCCTCGGCCACCGAGTAGCCTTGCTCGGTCACGAGCTTGACCGCCGCCACCTTGAACTCCCGAGTGAACTCCCGCCGACCGTTGACCTTCGCGCTCGCCATGAGTGAACCCTCCTGTCAGAGAATACACCCTTAACCCACTGTCCGCCAACCGTGGGGAGGTCCAGTCTCCGGACTTGGTGTCCTGAACCTGGTCCAGGGACTCGTCGGAGCACCACTGACCCAGGGCGGTGTGGAGGGCCGCTTCGGCTCTGGCTTGGCGGCGGCCCTCGGAGACCGTGCCCCAGGCCAGGGACGCGACTGCGGCCGTCGCCAGGACGCCCAGGGCGACGCCGGCCACGACGACCCAATTCTTGGAGCGCCGCCGGGGCGGTGATCGGTCTTCGCTCGTCATGAACTCTCCTCAGGGCTTCGCGGGCTTTGCCGACTCGAGTTGGACGCACAGTTGACGCAGGGCGGTCATCATCCCCTCGGTCTCCTTAAGTACCCGCCGAGCTTGAACGAGCAGGTCGTGAACAGCAGGGCTTGCCGTATCGCACAGGTCCACGTCGCTGGGATCGAGCTTGCTGAACCGAAAGCCAGGCTGGGTGCAGTAGGCTTGCGTGGCCTTGTCGAACCAGACCGGGATGCCGGCGGCGGCGAGCGTGTCGATGTCGCGGAAGACCGTCCGCGTCGAGCACTCGAGTTCCTTGGCCAAGTCATCCGGCCCCCAGCGGCCGTTGCCCAGGACGAGGCGTGCGAGCCGGATCAGCCGCGCGAATTTCGCACACTGTCGGACTCTCCGTTCCGCGTCTGGTCGCTGCTTGGCCACCCGGTCTGAACTCCCTGTGATGAGGTCACATGGGCATGGTGGCAGGGGTGAATGCCACCTGCGGGACAGTCGGCCGAATAACCCACTCCGTTCGGTGGGGTATGTGACGCTAGCCGCGGCCCCGGAGACATCGTGGTGATGTCGACGCGGCCCCCGAGGGTGGCTGCCGTGGACTCATCGTTTCGTCAGTGGATGGATTTGTTGAAGCAGCCGCGTGGGGCGGAGCCGGAGTGGCCGCACTTGCTGCGACAGATCCTGACGGACACCTACCTTCGAGTTCGGGAGTCCGCGAGCGGGTACGCCGGGGAGGTGTTCAAGGACCGCGACGGCGACTTCCCCGTGCAAGCGGTGTTGCCCGAGAAGAAGGCCGTCAAGGACCTCTTCCACCACTGCCGGCAGACTGTCGGCGGTGTCCTGAGCGTCAGCAACGAGCGTTTCTGGCTGTTGGGCTACGAGTGGCCGAACCAGGGCGGGGA
>JANXTD010000539.1 GCA_025352585.1 Fimbriiglobus sp. | reverse complement strand
TGCGACGCGACCGTCAACGTGGCGCGACAACTACAGCGTCTTCAGGTACTCGACCACCGCCCGGCGTTCGTCGGCCGTGAGGTCGTCGCCGTAGGTGTGGCCGGCGTTGCTGCGGCCGGGCTGCGTCGTGTCGTAGACCTTTCGGCGCTCGTGGCCTGGCAACTTCGCGTCCGCCGGCGGCACTTCGGTGACCTTCCAGCCGACTTTCGTGGTGTCGTAGTCGGCCTCGGCGGTGCGGAAACTGCGCGTAAAGACTTTGGGCCGCGCCGCGGAGTTCAGCACGCCGTCGAGGGTCGGGACGCTGCCGTTGTGGAAGTACGGGGCTGTCGCCCAAACGCCGTCGAGCGGCGGGGCCTGGTAGCCGTCGGTTTCGCGCAACGGCTTGAGGCCCGGTTCTTGCGCGAACCAGCTCGCGTTGTAGGCCTTGCCGAAGGCGGGGGTGATGTTCTCGAAGCGCTTCGGGTCGGTGCCGATCTTCGCGAGCGGGATGACCTTGTTGGGGTACGTCGGCGTGTCACCGTAGGTGCCGTGACACTTCGCGCAGTTCTCGGCGAACACTGCTTGCCCCGTCGTCGCCAGGGCTTTGTCCACGGGCAGCGGGTACTTCGGGGCTTCGAGTGAAAGTAGGTACGCCTGGATGTCTTTGAACGCCGGCTCGGCGTTCGCGAAGTCGCGCGGCGTGTTCAGCGGGTGCATCATGAACTGCATGATGCTGCGGACACTGCGGCTGTCCGTAGCCCCGGTGTAGTACATCGTAGACTTCTTCTTGAGCAGCCACCACGCCGGCACGTCCTCGCACGAGTCGTCGCGCAGGTCGAGGTCGCGCGGCGTGAACGACAGTGTCAAGTCGTCGTTGCGGTAGCCCAGCAGGTAGACCGAGAACGCCCCGGCCTCGTTGGTGCCGCGGGCGTTCGACGAGTGGAACGGCAACTTCGCCGGGGTGCCGGACGCGGCGTACATCTCCCCGAAGAAGCTTTCGATGTCGAGCGTGCTGTTGCCCAGTCCGACGACACTCTTGCCGAAGAGGCTGCCGCCGTGGCAGGTCATGCAGTCGATCGACAGCCCCTGCGAAAAGAGGTAGTCGGCCTTGCGCAGGCCCATCGGGTACTTGCCGTTATCGAAGGGTGCCGCGTGCAGGCCGTAGCGCTCGGCGAACGCCGCGCGATAGTCGGCCGGCTTCTCTTTGAGGCCCCACTGCTTCCAGGCGTTGTCGTAAGCGGAGGTCGGCCAGAAGGCGCGAACGAACGCCGTGCCTTCGAGTGCCTTCTGCCCGCGCAGCGCCGCCGTCGGCTCCGCCGCGACGAGACTGCCGCCGAGCCAGAGTGTCAAAATCGTGCCGAGCCACCGCATTGCCACGCCCTCGATCGAATCGCTTACCCCATCGTAACCGCGAAGTGCCTGCCGATTCCTCCCCGACTGCGAAAATCGTCACGGTGACCCGCGGCGCGGCAATCTATAATGGCTGAACGCGGATTTCCTCCCCCCGGTGCGACGTGAAGTTTCTCATTGACGGCTACAACCTGATGCACGCGATCGGCTGGATGAGCGCCGGGATGAAGCCGTCGGCGCTGGCCCCGGCCCGGACGCAGCTCCTCGACTGGCTCGCCGACAGTGCCGCGTGCCGGACGAAGGCCGCCAACTTCCGCGTGGTGTTCGACGCCATGAAGGGGCCGGGGCACACGTCGCGTGAGACGACCCACCGCACGATTACCGTGACGTTCGCCTACCGCAGCACGGCCGACGACCGCATCGAAGAACTGCTCGACGAGGCCAGCGACCCGAAGCGGCTGGTGGTCGTTTCGAACGACACGCGCTTGCACGAGTCGGCCCGGCGGGCGCGGGCGAAGGGCTGGTTCACGCCGGCGTTCCTCGACTGGTTGCTCGCCGCCGACGACGCCGCGAAGCCGCCCGCCGAGCGTACCCTGGCCGAGAAGCCGGAAGGCCCGCCGCCGGCGGACGAGGCGGCGGAGCTGTTGCAAATCTTCGACGTGCCGGTGGTGCTGAAGCGCGGCCGGGGGTAAGCGGAGAAAAAACAGTTTTAGCCGCGGAGACGCAGAGGTCGCAAAGAGAACCAAATTCAAGTGTTGGTTTTCTTTG
>JANXTD010000532.1 GCA_025352585.1 Fimbriiglobus sp. | reverse complement strand
AAGCTGCTGACGCGCGTCGGCAGCTTGAAGCCCTCGGGGTAGCGGCGGGTCTGGAGCATGTCGCGGGCGACCTGCACGCGGGCGCTGTCGGTGTGGGCCTCGAGTGGGAACTGCTTGTCGAGCCAGAGGCCGACGCTGACGGCGCGGTCGAGGTCGCCGCGGCGGCCCTTGGCGTCGGCCTGATCGACCTTGGCCCCGGCCTGGCGGTAGGCGCTCATCGCGATCAGCCCGGCCCGCGAGGCCGTGGCGGGGTTGCGGCTGGTTCGGGCGATCGACTCGGCCAGGACGGCCGCCTGGTACGGCTTGTCGGCGAGCGTGTAGGCGTAGGCGAGGTTGGCCTGCGCCTCGAGGGCGTCGCGGGCGAACTCGCGCGGCACCGGCATCCGCTGGAGCTGCTCGTAGGTGGCGACGGCCTTGGCGGCGGCGGCCTTGCGGGCGTCGGCCGTGTCGGCCTCCTTGACGGCGCGGTAGTACTGCACCTGCGCGACCATCAGCCCGGTCTCGAAGTCGGCGAGCTTGGCGGGGTCCACCTTGTCGGGGTCGCCGATGAGCCTGCGGATGGTCTTGGTGCGGTACTCCGCCGCCCGACCGGTGTAGTCGTTCTCGGGGTCGAGCAGGCGGCGGAAGTCGCGCTCGGCGCTCTGGAGCAGTTCGCGGGCGTTGCCGGTGAGCGTGACCTGCATCGTCTTGGGGTCGGTCTTAATCTGCGGCTCGGCCAGGCGGAGCTTCACGTTGGCGAGGTAGAAGCGGGCCGCGGCCGCCTCGGGGGCCGAGGCGGCGGAGCGGCTGGCGGGGTCGGCCAGCCACGACTCGATGGCGGCCTGCGCCTTGCGCAAGCCGGCGGGGCCGCCGTCGGCGAAGGCCTTCTGGAACTCGCTGCGTAGCTCGAAGAAGCGGGCCGTGCGGGCCCCCAGCCCGGCGACGGTTGGGGAGCGGACCGCTTCCTTCTTCACGGCGTCGAAGCGCTTCTGGGCCTCGACGGGGCTGTCCTTCTCGGCCTCGCACTCCCCAACCCAGGCCAGCGCGACCCAGCACAGCGGGTGCGTCGCGTCGCGGTCGCCGAGCGCGACGAAGAGCGCGCGGGCCTCGTCGATCGACTTGGCGCGGACGACGACGTCCGCCGCGGACGCGCCGGACTTCGGGTAGGTCATGGCCAACTGGAACTTGTTGACCGCCTGGTCGAGTTGGGCCTGGTACAAGTCGTTCTGGACCAGTCGCCTGGCGGCGGGGGTGAGGCCGGCGTCGTCGAGCTTCTTGGCGAACTCGGTCGCGGCCTGGCTGAAGCGCTTGGAGGCGTCGTCGAACACCGGCCGCGCGGCGAGCTTGTCGGCCTGCTGGGCCTTCTCGTCGGACTTCTTGGTGGCCTTCGACACCATCCCCTTGGCCTGCACCGAGACGAGCCGGGCCAGCGACAGGGCCGCCTCGGCGCGGCGCGGGTGGGTGGCGTTGGCGGCCAGGAAGCGGTCGAAGTCGGCCTTGGCCTCGTTGACCAGGCCGCCGCGCTTCGCGTCGTCGGCCTCCTCGGCGGCGAGTTCGAGCCGGGCGCGGGCGCGCTCCAGCGGGATCACCGCCAGCGCCCCCGGCGACGGCCGCTTCGCCGAGAGTTCTTGCAGGTACTCGAGCGCCAGGTCGGGCAGGCCGTTCTCGCGCAGTCCGCGCGCCAGGTCGATGGGGTCGGCCGGCTGGGCGGACGCGGGCGGGGCGGTCAGCGCGAGAACGGCGACGACGAGGGCGGCAAGGCGCGACATGGGCCGGGACTCCGAGGGACGCACTTCACCCTGGCTTCGACGGGCCGCCGAGCCGGGCGGTTCCGCCTGCTAGAGATTCTGCCCGGCCGCGGCCCGCCGTCAAGCGCCAACTGCCCGCGACCGGCTACAATGCCGGAATGCTCACACTCTCCGTCGCCAACCCCTACGATTTCGCCCTGGACTTCGCCCGCCTCAAGGAGGTCGCCAAGGCGGTCCTCGAGGGCGAGGGCGTCGCCTCGGCCAAGGTCACCATCGCCTTCGTCAACAACGCCCACATCCACCGGCTCAACAAGCAGTTCCTCGGTCACGACGAGCCGACCGACGTGCTGACCTTCCCGTACTCGGTCAAGGGGGCCAAGAAGCTCGAAGGCGAGGTCGTGATCGGCGACGAGATCGCCACCGAGTACGCCGCCGACCGGGGCCACGGCGTCGAGTTGGAGCGGCAGTTGTACGTCATCCACGGCTGCCTGCACCTGTGCGGCTACACCGACACCGACGAGGCGACCGAGGCCCGCATGCGCGAGCGCGAGCGGCACTACCTGCAACTCCTCAATTTGCCCGACATTGCGGGGGCCTGACCGATGGTGCGGCGAATTTCGGCGACCGAGTTGAAGGCGATGCGCGACCGCGGCGACCCGCTCACGCTGATCGACGTGCGGCAGCCGGAGGAGTACGCGATTGCCCGCATCAGTGGCGGCGTGCTGATCCCGATGATGGAACTGCCGGTGCGGCTCGGCGAGATCCAACCCGACGACGGGGCGGCGGTCGTCGTCTACTGCCACCACGGCGTGCGGAGCCTGAAGGCGGCGTATTACCTCGTGCAAAGCGGCCTCGACAACGTGATGAGTCTCGAAGGCGGCATCGAGGCGTGGAGCCTGCTCGTCGATGCGGGCGTGCCGCGGTATTGAGTCGCGCCGTTACTCCTCGACCTCCTCCGGCTCCGTCTTCATCACCTCCTTGAGCAGGATCGTGGCGTAGCAGCCGGCGGGCAGCGTGAAGTCGAGGATCAGGTCGGTACGCTCCCACTTCGCGGTGAGGTCGTCGAGGTAGACGAGGTTGTGCCGGCGGGTGCCGCCCATCAGCTTGTCGAAGTGGTCGAACGACTTGGCGTGCAGCTTGTGCGCGGCCAGCACGGCGGTTTCGCGGGCCAGTGCGGTGCCGTGGACGGGGAAGGTGCGGGTGCCGAACATCGGGCCGCCGGTGACGGTTTCGCGGGCCTCGAAGCGGGCTTGCTCGGCGAACACGTCCTCGGCCGTGAACAGCCCGCCGAAGGGCCGCTTCATCATCGCGTCGCCCGGCAACACCTTTCGCAGCAGGCCGTCGGTCAGCCGGCGGGCGAGGTAGTCGTTGAACAGCAGCGACTGCACGGCCGACAGCGAGAACTTGTAGACGAACGGCCGCAGGCGCTTCGGCTGGGTTCCGGCGAGGCACTTCCAGCCGAGGGCCGCCGTCGAGCCGCCGCGACCGAAGCGCTGGGGGCCGTAGTAGTTGGGCATGCCGTGCGACTTCAGTCGGTCGAGTACGGCCGTCACGGCGTCGCGGTGGGCGAAGTCGGCGTCGCGCACGCGGATGGTGAAGTGGTTGCCCTGCGAGTGCCCCGGCTTCAACTTGTTGGTGTGCCGGCTGACGTTCAACAGCTTGAAACCCTTGCCGTCGAGGTGCTTCAGCCGCGGTTCGCACTCCACGGGCACGCTGACCCACTGGCGTGAGATCGCGCGGCGGTCCTTCAGGCCCGCCGTGCCGACGGCCCCGGCGTGCGTGCCGAGTCGCTCGGCGATGGTGCGGGTGAAGAACTCCGGCCCCACGTCGCGCTTCTCGACCCAGAGGTACAGGTGGTCGCCCTCGCCGCACGGCACGTACGCGGGGATTTCCTCGACGACGAAGTCCTCCGGCTCGACCTTGATGCGGCCGCCGATGCCGGGCAGGTCGGCGGTCAAGAGCGGCGGCGAAATGGCGGGGTGCATGGGCGGTCGGCTCGAAGGTGCGGTGCGGGGATTCTATCGGCGCGGTACAATGGCAACGAACTCAGGAGGGCGACCCGATGACCACGATGACCGCCGAGCCGGCAGTAAATAATGAGGAGGCCATCGTTGCCCACGTCCCGGCGACGCTGGGCGAATTCCTCGAAATCCTTGGCGACGTGGACCCTGCCGATGTTTTGTGGGCACCCAAGCCCGGCACTGGCACGGAGGCCGATCTGCTCGCACTGCCGCACAAACTTTTTGAACTCATCGACAGCACTTTGGTGAGGAAAAGTATGGGCGTCCACGAGAGCATCTTCGCGGGGATCATCGCCGCCCTCCTGTCCAACTGGAACGACGAGGTGAACGCTGGCGTGGTCACTGTCCCCGACGGTGGCTTCCGTCTAGCCCCTGGATTGGTGCGACTTCCTGATGTGAGCTTTACGCAGTGGAAGTCGCTGCCAAGCGATACAGCACACCTCGAACCCGTTGCCTCCTACTCGCCTGATCTCGCAATTGAGGTCCTGTCGGCCTCGGACAGACCTGGGGCGTCTCGGCGAAAATTGAGCGAGCACTTCGCGCACGGCACACGCCTCGTCTGGGTGTTCGACCCGAAAAATTGTGTCGTCCTGGTCCACACCAGCGTCGCGACAGCGACTACGTTAACCCGTACCGACACGCTCGTCGGCGGCGACTTGCTCCCCGGATTCTCCTTGCCGCTGTCTCGCGTGTTCGACCGACCGCAACTGAACCCCCGCCCGCCGCTGGGCACCTAATTCGGAGTCCCCATGCCTTCCCCGATGACGTTGACCGAGAAAGTCCTGGCGAAAGCCGCCGGGCGCGACGTGGCCCGCCCCGGCGACAACATCTGGGTCAACGTCGACGTCCTCATGACGCACGACGTCTGCGGCCCCGGCACGATCGGCGTCTTCAAGAAGCACTTCGGCCAGGCCGCGAAGGTCTGGGACCGCGAGAAGATCGTCATCATCCCCGACCACTACATCTTCACGTCCGACGCGATGGCCAACCGCAACGTCGATGTGCTGCGGGCCTTCGCCAAGGAGCAGGGGCTGCCGTACTACTACGACGTCGGCACCGAGAGTTACAAGGGCGTCTGCCACATCGCCATGCCCGAGGAGGGCCACACGCGGCCGGGCGAGGTGCTGCTCGGCACCGACTCGCACACCTGCACCGCCGGGGCCTTCGGCCAGTTCGCCACGGGCGTCGGCAACACCGACGCCGGCTTCGTCATGGGCACCGGCAAGACTTGGCTCAAAGTCCCGCCGACGATGCGCTTCGTGTTCACCGGCAAGATGCCGTCGTACCTCATGGCCAAGGACTTGATCCTCGCGGTCATCGGCGACATCGGCGTCGACGGCGCGACCTACCGGGCGATGGAGTTCGACGGCGATGGCGTGTTCGCCCTCAACATTGAAGAGCGCATGACGCTGTGCAACATGGCGATCGAGGCCGGCGGCAAGAACGGCTGCATCGCCCCGGACCAGGTGACCCTCGACTACGTCAACGCCCGCGGCGTGAAGTCCGGCAACAAGCCGTACACGGTCATGAAGGCCGACGCCGGCGCGAGTTACATCCACGAGAAGGTCTACGACGTGTCGAAGCTCGAGCCGGTGATCGCCAAGCCGCACTCGCCGGACAACAAGGCGACGGTGCGGTCGGTGCGGGGTACGAAGCTCGACAGGGCCTACATCGGCTCGTGTACCGGCGGCAAGATGACCGACTTCCGCGCCGCGGCCGGCATCCTGGCTGGCCGGGCGGTGAAGATCGACACCTTCATCGTGCCGGCGACGACCGAGGTGGCCCGCGGCCTCGACACCGAGACGATCGGCGGCAAGTCGCTGCGGGAAATCTTCCTCAACGCCGGGGCCAAGATCGGCGACGCCAGCTGCGCCGCGTGCCTGGGCGGGCCGTCGGACACCTTCGGCCGGCTCAACACGCCGATCTCGTGCATCAGCACGACCAACCGCAACTTCCCCGGCCGCATGGGCCACAAGGAGGCGCAGGTGTTCCTCGCGTCGCCGCTGACCGTCGCCGCGTCGGCCCTGACCGGCGTCATCGAAGACCCGCGCGACTTCATGGCGTAACGGCCTAGCCGTCAACGACACCGGCCCGGCAAGACTCGAGTC
>JANXTD010000522.1 GCA_025352585.1 Fimbriiglobus sp. | reverse complement strand
GTCGAAAACGCGCGCGACAGCTCCTCCGCGGTGAAGGGAGAAAGCATCGCCGACACGATCCGCGTCGTCTGGGCGTTCCTCTACCCGGTCATCGGCGTGAGCTTCGGGGTGGTCTTCTTGCAGTACCTGCGCGGTAAGCTGCCCGGCCGGGTGGCGCTGCCGTTCGCGCTGAATCTGGTGACCAACCTCGCCTTCATGCCGCTGTTCGTCGGCTTGCGTAGCGTGCCGATTTCCGCCCTCGACATCGTCGCGGTTTGGGTCACGCTGGTCTGGGCGATGGCGGCCGTCTGGCCCCGCATGCGCTGGGTGACGCTCGCGCAGGTGCCGTACCTCGTCTGGGTGACGATCGCCACCACGCTGCAACTGTCGATCCTGGCGCTGAACCTCTCCACAGTCTGACCGAGGCGACCCCAATGGCGACGCTGACCAACCGACAGATCCGCCTGGCCGCCCGGCCGCAAGGCTTCCCGAAGCCGAGCGACTTCCGGCTCGCGTCGGAGCCGGTCCCCGCGATCGCAGACGGGCAACTGCTCGTGCGTGTGGCGTACCTGTCGGTCGATCCGTACATGCGCGGCCGCATGAGCGACGCCAAGTCGTACGTCAAGCCGATCCCGATCGACGGCGTCATGGGCGGGTTCGCGGTCGGCAAAGTGGTCGAGTCGAGGCACCCGTCGTTCGCCGCGGGGAGTTACGTCGGCGCGGACTTCGGCTGGCAGGAGTACGCCGTCAGCGACGGCCGGGGGCTGCGGACGATCGACCCCGAGGTCGCCCCGCTGACCACGGCGCTGGGCGTGCTGGGCATGACCGGGATGACGGCTTACTTCGGGCTGCTGCACGTCGGCGAGGCCAAGGCGGGGCAAACCGTCGTCGTCTCCGGGGCGGCCGGGGCGGTCGGATCGGTCGTCGGCCAGATCGCCAAGATCAAAGGCTGCAAGGTCATCGGCAGCGCCGGCACCGACGACAAGGTCGCGCACCTCACCGGCGAAGTCGGCTTCGACGCCGCGTTCAACTACAAGACCCACCCCGACGTGACCGCCAAGCTGCGTGAACTGGCCCCCGACGGCGTCATCCCGCTCTTGAACGTCCACGCCCGCGTCACGGTGTGCGGGCAGATCTCGCAGTACAACCTCGAGAAGCCCGAATTCGGGCCGCGCTGGCTGCACCAACTCATCGTCAAGCGCGCCCGCTTCGAGGGGATGCTGATCTCCGACTTCGCCGCGCACTTCCCCGAGGCGTTGCGCGACCTGACCGGCTGGTACCGCGAGGGCAAGTTGAAGCCCGGCGAGCAGGTCGCCCCCGGCGGCATCGAGGCCGCTCCGGCCGCGTTTATCGGCATGCTGAACGGCCAGAACCTCGGCAAGCAACTCGTGCAGATTTCCGACGCCTGACCCCCACCCCCCCTGGAGACGATCCGATGCGACGCCGCGACTTCCTCCGTACCGCCACCGCCGTGCCCCTCCTGGCCGCGACCGTGGCCCCCCTGACCCGCGCCGCCGATCCTACCGCACCGCTGTTGCGCTTCGACCCCGCCGACGAGGTCGTGCGCGACGGCATGCGCTTCCGCCAACTCGGCAAGACGGGTGTGCAAGTGTCGTGTGTGGGCTTGGGCGGCTTCCACATCGGCAAGCCGGAGACCGACGACGAGGCGGTCAAGATCGTCCGCACCGCCATCGACGGCGGCATCAACTTCCTCGACAACTGCTGGGACTACAACAGCGGCCTGAGCGAGTTGCGCGCGGGCAAGGCGCTGCAAGACGGCTACCGCCGCAAGGTCTTCCTGATGACCAAGATCGACGGCCGCACCAAGGCCGAGGCCGCGCGGCAAATCGACCAGTCGCTGTTGCGCATGCGCACTGACGTGATCGACTTGGTGCAGCACCACGAGATGATCCGCCTCGAAGACGGCGACCGCGTCTTCGGCGAGGGCGGCGCGCAGGAGGCCGTCGAGGCGGCGAAGAAGGCCGGCAAGCTGCGCTTCATCGGCTTCACCGGCCACAAGGACCCGCTCGTCCACTTGCGGACGCTGCAAGTCGCCCGCGACCACGGCTTCCGCTTCGACGCCGTGCAGATGCCGCTCAACGTGATGGACGCGCACTTCCGCAGCTTCGCCCGCGGCGTCTTGCCCGAACTCGTCCAGCAGCGGATCGGCGTCTTGGGCATGAAGGCATTGGCCGACGGGTCGATCCTGAAGTCGGGTACGGCGACCGCGGTCGAGTGCCTGCGCTACGCCCTGACGCTGCCGACTTCGGTGGTCATCACCGGCTGCGAGACGCTGGAGCGCGTGACGCAAGCCCTGAGCGTCGCCCGCGACTTCAAGCCGCTGACGGTGGCCGAGGTGGACGCGCTGCTGGCCCGCACGGCCAAGGCGGCGGCGAAGGGCGACTACGAGAAGTTCAAGACCGGCGTGCAGTTCGACGGCACCGCCAAGCACCCCGAGTGGCTGGGGTGAGTGGGGTCAGAATTTTGCCGCGGAGACGCAGAGTCGCGGAGAAGACCAAAACTTGAATTTTGGATCTCTCCGCGTCTCCGCGGCCAAATTGCTTTCGGTGTACGCCCGCCTGAAACCATCCCGCGAACTCGCCGCTTCCCCCGGCCGCGGGGGCGTGGTAGGATGCGTGTCTCCTGCCTGTCCCCCCTTCCGCCCCAGGGTCCGCCATGTTCGCCGCCCTCCTGTGCGCGCTCACACTGCCGCTCACGCCCGCCGACAAGCCCGAAGACAAGCCGGCGGCCGGCCTCACGCCGATCGCTGTCGCGACCCTCACCCGGACCACGCCGGTCAGCTACGAGAAGGACGTCGCGCCGATCGTCGCCGCGAAGTGCCGCGTCTGCCACGAGGGCAAGAACCTCGAAGGCAACTATGACATGAGCACCTACGCCTCGATCCTCAAGGGCGGCAAGCGCGGGGCGAAAGTCCTCGTGCCGGGCAAGGCCGACGCCAGCTTCTTCTGGATGAGCAGTAGCCACCGCGTCAAGCCGATCATGCCGCCGAAGAGCGAGAGCAACCCGCTCACGCCCGACGAGGTCGCCGTGTTCAAACTCTGGATCGACCAGGGGGCCAAGGGGCCGGCCGTCGAAGTCCGCACGCGGGTCAAGGTCGTGCTGGGTCTGCCGCCGGAGTCAGTCAAGCCGGTGCGGGCGGTCGCGATCAGCCCCGACAAGGCGATCGTCGCCGTCGGCCGCGGCAACCAACTGCACCTCTACGACGCCAAGAAGGGCGACTACCTGCGGGCACTCACCGACCCCGACCTGAAAACACCGCAGGGCAAGCCGGCCGACGCCGCGAACCTGTCGCTCGTCGAGTCGATGGCCTTCGCCCCCGACGGCAAAACACTCGCCGTCGGCAGCTTCGGCGAGGTCGTGCTGTGGGATGTCGCCACCAACAAGATCGCCCGCCGGCTGACCGGGTTTGTCGATCGCGTCGTGGCGCTGAGCTACTCGGCCGACGGCAAGCGGCTCGCCACCGGCGGCGGGGCACCGACCGAGGACGGCGAGGTGCGAATTTTCGACGCCGTCACCGGGGCGCAACTCGCCGACATCAAGCCGTCGCACAGCGACACCGTGTTCGGCGTCTGCTTCTCGCCCGACGGCAAGCTGCTGGCGACCGCCGGGGCCGACAAGTTCGTCAAGGTCTTCGAGGTGCCGTCCGGCAAGCTGACGAAGTCCTTCGAGGGCCACACCAACCACGTGCTCGATGTCGGCTGGTCGGCCGACGGCAAGTTGCTCGCCTCGGCGGGGGCCGACAACCTCGTCAAGATTTGGGACTACGAGAAGGGCGAGAAGACCAAGGACATTCGCAACCACGACAAGCAGATCACGCGGCTGGTGTTCGTGCCCAAGTCGCCGACCTTCGTGACGACGG
>JANXTD010000475.1 GCA_025352585.1 Fimbriiglobus sp. | reverse complement strand
ACCGAAACGCGGTCCTCGGCCGACAACTTGGCCCGCTCCGCCGCGACCTCCCCCGGCGGTGCCGGGGCGTCGACCGAAGCGGCCGGCGTGGGCGGCTTGCCGCCGCACCCGGCGAGGGCGACCGCCGCGAACGACGCCGCCAACACACTGTAACGAATCATCATGGAATCCTCGATTGGCGATAATCAGAAACTTTGGCAGTATTGACTTAATGAGGCTAACCCGGTATTGGATTTCCCCGGCTCGTCCGTCATCAAGGAGTCGAATCCTTCAACGCACGTGACGCGACAGAAAGGGGGGGTCCATCTCGCCGCCGACGGGCCGGAGCGAATTCGCGTCGCCCGGCTTCGGCGACATCGCACGCGTCCCGTCACCGGGTCGGGGCGGCCAGACGGTGCGGGGCGGAAGGCGTTAGCAGCGCAAGTTGTGGTGCGCGAAGAGGAGTTCGGACGTGGACGGCGAGGAGGTGCGGGAGCCGAAAGCCGCCGACACCGGCGAAGGCTTCCGCGAGGCGTTGCCGAAATCGGGCGGCGCGAACGCGGGGACCGTCGCGTCAAGGCATTGCGAAATCATGGCGGAAGTGGCTGTCGCTTCCGGGACCGCGAGCGCCGACTGCGTGAGACCCTGACACGGGCACGGGCACGGGGATCGCCCGCCGCCGGGGCCGTCGGCCGGGGGCGTCTGCGGTTGCCCACAGCACGACTTGCGCGGTGTCTTGCCGGCGGCGGTGTTCGACTTCGTCGCCGCTTGCCCGCTCGCGGTCTGCCCCAACCGGGAGGTCGCGCAGCAGCAGAGCAGCGGCCCCACGAGCAGCGACGCGATCAACTGGTAGAGCACGACGAGCCGGGGCATCGCGACCTCGCGCGGGGCGGGACTCTCCGCAAACACTCCCCCATAATATCCGCGACCGGTACGCCGAAATCCAGGCCAATCCCGGAACCCGCGACCGACCGGCCCGACCCTTGGGCCGCTCTGGGTCACAACACCCCGTAGCGGTCGTAGACTTCGCGTAGGGTCCGGCCGGCCTTCAACTCGTCGCGCGACAGGGACTCCTGCGCGGCCTTGTGACACGCCCGCTCGACGACTTCCGCCAGGACCGACTGCGGGACGACGACGACGCCGTCGAAGTCGGCGAAGACGGTGTCGCCGGGCTGGACGAGTACGTCGCCGCACCGCACCGGCACGTCGTAGGCCATGACCCGGCCGCGGCCCATCGAGTCGAGCGGGCGGATGCCGGCGTAGTAGACCGGGAACCCCAGCGCGATCGTCTTGACGCAGTCGCGGATCTGGCTGTCGCAGACGCAGCCGACCGCGCCGCGGCACTGGGCGGCCGTGGACATCAGCTCGCCCCACGGCGCGTTCGTCCCGGCGAAGTCGGTCGAGTGGACCGCCACGTCGCCGGGCCGCAGCGCGTCGACCGCCTCGATTTCGAGGCCGTAGGGGTTGGCCTCGTCGGCGTAGTCGGCCTCCATCCAGCGGAAGGTCCGGGCGCGGCCGACGAACCCGCAGTTCTCGCGGTCGGGCAGCAGCGGCCGCAGGCGGTGGTGCATCGCCTGGTGCCGGTGGCCGAGTTCGTCGAGGATGTCGCAGACCGCCGCGACGTAGGAGTGCCGCGTGAGTCGCCGCCAAAGTTCCGTCTCGGTCATCGCCAGACTCGCGGGGGAAGGGGGGCCTCGGTCGCCGCTCAGCGGACAGTCACGAACTCGTGGTGGTTGAACAGCGCGAGAACCAAGCCCTCGCGGCGGGCGGGCGGGGCGTCGCGGCCCAGGAACTTGACGCACTCGGCCCGCTCCGCGGCCGTCGGCGGCCGGCCGATCACGCGCACGAACGCCGCGGTTGTGAACGCCTCGGCGTCGGCGGCGTCGAGTTGCTTGGCCAACTCCTTCGCCATCGCGGCGCTCAGCGGGCTGTTCACCAGCGCCAGCGCCTGTTGCGGGACGATGCTCTCGCGGCGCTGGTAGCACTCGGTCACCCCGGCCGCGTCGAAGAGTTGCAGCATCTCCATTTGCTTCTCGTGGGCGTGGCGGAAGTACAAACTTCGGCGGAACACCGTCAGCCCGGTCGCCGCGTCGAGGTCCGGGCCGCCGGTCGCGGGGTCGAGCTTGCCGGCGACGAACAGCAATTGGTCGCGGACCGCTTCGGCTTCGAGGCGGTGCGGCGGCACCCGCCAGAAGTACAGGTTGTCCCGGTCGGCCGCGAGGTTCTTCGCGTCCGGCGTGGACGACTGCCGGTAGGTGCGGCTCGTCACGATCAGCTTGTGCAGGCGCTTCATTGACCACTTCTGTTCGACGAACTCGGACGCCAGCCAGTCGAGCAGGGCCGGGTGCGTCGGGCGGCGGCCGTTCTTGCCGAAGTCGAACACGCTGGGCACGAGCGGCTGGCCGAAGTGCCGCATCCAGACGTGGTTGACGGCGACGCGGGCGGTCAGCGGGTTGGCGGGGTCGGTCAGCCACCGGGCGAACGCGAGCCGCCGGCCGGTACTCTCGCCGACCGGCTTGACCTCCGGGAACGCCAGCCCCAGCGCCGCCGGGATGCCGGGCGACAGGGGCCGCGACTTATCCGGGTTGCGCTCGTCGCCCCGGACGTAGAGGTACGTCGGCACCTTGGCGTCGGCGTCGAAGGCGCGGGCGAGGCCGGCTTTCTTCGTGTCCTTCTCGCCGCCGACGGGGTCGAGGCGGACGCGGTGCGGCTCGAACACGGCCCGCACCTGGTAGTACTCCGTCTGCTTGATGGGGTCGTACAGGTGGTCGTGGCAGCGGGCGCAGCCGATCGTCACCCCCTGGAAGGCGAGGAAGGTGTGATCGACCACGTCCGTCATCCACTTCTCGCGGCTCGCTTTGAAGTTGCGGGCCAGGTAGCCGGTCGCCCGCAACGTCTGGGGGTCGGCTGGGGCGAGTTCGTCGCCGGCGAGCATCTCGCGCACCATGCGGTCGTACCCCGCGTCGGCGTTGAGGCTCTCAACGATCCAGTCGCGCCAACGCCAGACGTGCGGCTGGCTGTCGCGGATGTCATTACCGCCGCTCCAGCCGGCCGCGTCGGAGTAGCGCCACACGTCCATCCAGTGCCGGCCCCAGCGCTCGCCGTACCGCGGCGACGCCAGCAGCCGATCAACGACCTTCTCGAAGGCCGCCGCGGACGGGTCGCGCTCGAACTCCGCCGCCTCGGCCGGCGTCGGCGGCAGGCCGACGAGGTCGAGGTGGACGCGGCGGAGCAGGGAACGCGGGTCGGCGGGCGGCCGCGGCGTCAGCTCGTGCTCGGCGTGCCCCTCGGCGATGAACGCGTCGATCGGGTTGGCCGCCCAGCCGGTCGCGTCCTGGGGCACGGCCGGCCGCGTCACCGGCGCGAACGGCCGCCACGGGTACGACGCCAGGAATCGCTTGTACTTCGCCAACGTCTTGTGGCAGGCTTGCACCTCGGCGGCCGTCGGCTTGTCCTCGGCGTCGCCGGGGAAGTGCCCGGTGAGCACTTCGATCAAGTTGGGAACGCCGTCGCCGTCGGCGTCCTCCGCGGCGACCGCCTCGAAGCGGGCCGCGATGTCGGTCGGCTTCCCGGCCGCCTTGAGGGTCGCCCGGACCTCTTCGAGCCGCTCCCCGAAGGCGTTGCGCGGCTTGTCCTCGTTCGGCCCGGTGTCGCCCGGCGCGTGGCACAGCCGGCAGTCGTTGACCCGCGCCGGCAGGTACGGCCCCAGGTGCCCGGCGAGCGCCTGCTTGTGCGCCGGCTTGGCCGCCGCGGCGTTCGCCAGCAGCGCCACGAGGGCGATCGTGAAAACGGCCCGTGTCATCGTCGCGTCCTCGGGGGGCGTGCCGGCAGTCTTCGTCTTCTGTAGCTGGCCTCTGCGAGGCCGGACCGGCGCAAGCCGGCTTGTCTTCTGTAGCCGGTCGCGGGTTGGCCCGGCGTAATGTA
>JANXTD010000552.1 GCA_025352585.1 Fimbriiglobus sp. | reverse complement strand
GCAGTGGGTGGCCGTGGGGCTGGTCGCGGTGGTGTGCGTCGCGCTCGCCCGGCCGCGCGACTCGGCCGTGCGGCTCGTGGCGATCCTCGCGGCCGTGGCGCTGCTGAGCTTCTTCGGCCCGAAGCTCGGCGCGGGGGTCGCCAACAGCGCGCAGTTCGAGTTGATTGTCGCGGCGGCGCTCGGAGTGGGGCGGGCGTACGAGCATGCCGCGTCGATGGCCCTGGCCCGCCGCGTGCCGCCGAACCGGTTGCGGGTCGCCCTGCTCGTCGCGCTGATCGTCCGGCTCCTGGCGTCGGGCCGAACGGAGCCGGCCCGGCTGTGGCTCGACCCGAGTTTCGGCGTCGAAATTGCCGCGCGGGAAGCGGCGATGGCCGACGCCGTGGCCCGCGTCCGGGCGACGGCGGGCGAGGTGAGCGCCCCGGCGCTGGCGTGTTACTGGGCCGGCAAGCCGTTCGTCCACGACCACTTCAACGCGAGGCAAGGGATGCTGACCGGCCGCCTGCCCCCGGACGCCCTGCGCCGGCGCTTCGAGTCCGGGCAGTGGACCGATGTCGAGACGAACCCGCTCCTGGCGTGGACCGAGAAGTTCCCCCGTGCGCGGTGACGGCCCGGCATCGGAGCCGGCTCATTTTCGGCTCACATTATCATAGTTCTGATTTTGCGAAACTCGCCTTTGCGATGAAGATTAGGTGAGGTTACTCTTGGACAGCGTTATCTCCGCGTCCAATTCGTGCCCACTCTCCCAGGGTCCACCCAATGCTCTCCCTAACCCCCGCCACCCGGCGGAAGCGGTCGGCGTTCACGCTGATCGAGCTGCTCGTCGTGATCGCCATCATCGCGATCCTGATCGGGCTGCTGTTGCCTGCCGTGCAGAAGGTCCGCGAGGCAGCTGCTCGGCTCAAGTGTACCAACAACTTGAAGCAGATCGGCATCGCCATGCATACCTACAACGACACGTACAACAAATTGCCCGCCGGTTGGGTGACAACGGCGGCGTCGCAGCCTAAACCCGGTTGGTCGTGGGGGACAACCATCCTGCCTTTCCTGGAGCAGGGCAACCTCTACTCTGCCCTCAACCCCGACCTCGTGACACCGGGGGGACCGACGGTTAATACGAACACAACAACCAAGCTGCCGTCTTACCTGTGTCCTTCGGACTCCCCCGCGGGCGACACCAACCCCGTTTTCGAGGGGTACGGCCGCTCTAACTACGTCGTCAACCGCGAGGTCTGCGGACCAGACTCGGCCGACAAGCCGACGACCCTGAGTATCCAGTTGATTCAGGACGGCTCCAGCAACACGATTCTCGTCGGCGAGCGCGACTCGGTCAAGAACGTCGGGGCCGTTTGGGTCCGGTCGAGCACTTCGAGCTCGAGCTTTGAGGGGCGGCCCGGCAACGGGCTTAACGTCATTAACCCGAACCCGCTGACTACGACTGCCTGCCAGGCGCGGGGCTTCAACAGCCTGCACACCGGCGGCGTCAACTTCCTGTTCGGTGACGGCGCGGTTCGCTTCCTCACGAACAGCATCCCGACCGACCAGAGCCTCGACGCCTGCCCGTTCCCGTCGGCCCCCGGCACGGCGGCGAGCAACTTCACCCTCCAGAATCTGATCCACCCCGCCGACGGCTTCGTCGTCTCGATCCCCTAAACGGCACCCGCCGACCGGCCGGCCCGGCGAATCGCCAGGCCGGCCTTTTTCGCGTCCACCCCTCTCCCAACCGCCAGGTGACTCATGACTCCCTTGCCCCGGCCCACTCGCGCCCTCGCCTGCTGCCTGGTGTTCCTTGCCGGTTGCGGCGGGGCTACTAGCTCCGTCGCCGGGACGGTCACCCTCGACGGTACGCAGATCGACAGCGGCACGGTGACGTTCGTCCCCCAGAGTGGCGACGGGGCCAAGTTCGCCGGCCACGTCGCCGAAGGCAAGTACGCGATTGCCGCCGACCGGGGGGCCAAGCCGGGCAAGTACAAGGTTGAGCTCACCTGGGACAAGAAGACCGGCAAGAAGAAGTCCGACGGCGACGGCGGCTTTACCTTCGAGACGGTGCAGTCGCTGCCGCCGCAGTTCAACACCGCCTCGACGCAGACGGCCGAGGTCAAGTCCGGGGCGCAGACGATCGACTTCCCGCTCACCTCGAAGTGACCACGCCGCTATTTGCCGACCACGCGCAGGCTCTGCTCCTCGCGCAGCGGCGACGGCTCGCCGGCGGCCGTGACGGTCGCCTCGACGCGGGCGGCACCCGGCTTCACGCCCTGCACGTCGGCCACGAACACCGCCTTGCCGCCCGGCGGCAGGCGGTCCAGCAAACGGAACTTCACACTGCCTTCGAGACTCTCGGCGGCGCTGCGGTCGGCCCCGGTGCCACCAGTCGCCCGCAGGCCGTCACCGACGGCGACCACGACCGACACGTCGGTAGCGTCGGCCGCGCCGCGGTTGCGCACGGTCACGCGCACCTGCCCCGTACCGCCCTCGGTGACCGTCGCGGGGAAGTCGAGCGAGTCGAGCATCAACACTGGTTTCTTCGGCAACTGCGGCTTCGCCACGGGGAGTGCGACCGGGGCCGGCGCGGGCATAGGTGCCGGCGGCGTTGGGCGGGCCGGCTCGCGCTCCAGGGGCAGCGGCGCGCCGGGCGTCGGCACGTAGGGGCCGGGGGCGTTGCCGCGCACGTCGATGGTGAGCGTCTTGCGCTCGGCCACGTCGCCGCTGGCGAGGAGGTTGACCGCCACGGGGTACGCCCCCGCTTGCCGCGCGATGACCATCGCTTCGAGCTTGCGGTTGGCGTTGGCGGGGACGGTGCCGAAGTCGAGTTTGACGGGGCTGCCGC
Organism: Fimbriiglobus sp.; assembly: GCA_025352585.1. Classification (GTDB taxonomy): domain Bacteria; phylum Planctomycetota; class Planctomycetia; order Gemmatales; family Gemmataceae; genus Fimbriiglobus. Next base: position 2,157 of record JANXTD010000552.1, on the reverse strand, counting down.
CGCTGACCGGCGTCAGGCCGTCGGGCAGGGCCACGAAGGCGACGGCGTTCTCGGCCGCGGTCAGCCCGACGTTGTTGAGCGTGACCGTAATCGGGAAGCGCTCGCCGGCGGCCGGGGCGTCGGGGCCGTCCGCGTAGAGTTGCAGCGTCGCCACGCCGACGGTGACGCTCGCCCGCGCGTCGGCCTGCAAGCCGTCGGTCGTCTCCGCGGTCGCCACCAAGGCCGCGTCGCCCTTACGCATCGGCCGCAGGGTGACGCGCACCGCTTGCTGGCCCAGCGGCGCGACGCCGCCGACGGCCCAGGCGAGTTGCTTGCCGTTGCGCACCGTGGCCGGCGGCTCGCTGCGCAGGAACTCCACGTCGCCGGGCAGGGTCATGCGCACGGTCACCGGCGTCGTCTCGACGCCGCCGAGGTTCCCCGCGGTGAGTGTGACCGCCAGCTCCTTGTCGTACCCCGCTGACCTGGGCGCGGCGGCGTTGAGTGTGAGCTTCGCCGGGGTGCCGATCGCGCCGGGCGGCTCGGCGTCGCGCTTGCGGCCGGCGGTCTCGCCGGTGCGGACGACCTGCGGCGGCGGGAAGTCGCCCCCGCCGCCCGACCCGCCGGCGGCCCAGGTGACGCGGGCGGTGGCGGTGCGCTTGTCGTGGTTGTGGATGGCGGGGGCGTAGGCGGTGACGACGGTCTCGCCCGGCTTGGCCGAGCGCACGATGCACCACGTCTGCCCCGCCTCGACGCGGAAGTCGTCGGACGGGTTGCGGGTGCCGCGCTCGAACGAGTGCCCGCGCAACCCGGTGTAACTCACCGCGCGCTGGTTGCTGCTCAGGTAGCCGCGGCCGGGCAAGATCCCCGACTCGTCCACTTCGAGAATCTCCCCCGGCCCCTCCAGAATCCACTCGACTCGCCGCTTCCGCCGCGGCAGCCCGTCGGCGTCGAACACGGTCGCGATCAAGACGTGGTCGCTGTTGACCGCGGCGCTGCACGTCGTCGGCGTGACTTCGATCGACGCCGCCTTGGGGTCGAAGTCGTTGAAGTACCCCTGCCCCGCCGGCTTGGCGTGCGTCTCGATCACGTCACCCGGCGGCAGGTAGAACGGGAAGTACGACGGATTCGCCGCGCCGCCGAAGCAGCCGCAACTCGAGAGCGCCAGCAGCGCGAACAGCCGACAACAGCGCATAGCCCCGAACCTCCCACGACCGCGGACGCCGGGGCAATACCGGACGCCGGCTGTGGGTGCAAGTCCACGTCGAAGAGTGCAGAGTGCAGAGTGCAAAGTGCAGAATGAAGATGGGATTCTGCACTTTGCATTCTGCACTCTGCACTCTTTTTGCCGCCCCCCGGTATCCTGACCCCGTCGCCCAATCGTTCGGGCGGCGCACCTGAGTGAGGCCGAAGTATGTCCCTGATCGCGTTGAAGTTGCCCGACGGTTCCATCCGCGAAGTCCCCGCCGGCAGCCGGCCGCGTGAGGTCGCCGAAGCCATCGGCAAGCGGCTGGCGATGGCCGCCGTCGCCGCCAAGGTCAACGGCGTCGTCGTCGACCTCGACCGCGAGTTCGACGCGAACACGCCGGAGGTCACCTTCGAGTTGCTGACCGACCGCAACCCCGAAGCCCTCGACGTGTTGCGGCACAGCACTGCGCACATTATGGCGCGGGCGGTGATGCGGCTGTTCCCCGGCGTGCAACTCGCCTTCGGGCCGACGACCGAGACGGGGTTCTACTACGACATCGACTCGCCGACGCCGCTCAAGGAAGAGGACTTCCCCAAGATCGAAGCCGAGATGAAGAAGCTCATCGCCGCCGCGGAGCCGTTCGAGCGCTTCGAGCGCAGCCACGCCGACGGCCGGCAACTCGTCGCCGACTTGAAGCAGCCGCTCAAGGTCGAGCACATCGACGAGGGGCTGAAGGACTTCGAGACGGTCAGCTTCTACCGCCAGGGCGAGTTCATCGACCTGTGCCGGGGGCCGCACATCCCGCACGCGGGCAAGGTCGGCGCCTTCAAGCTGCTGAGCATCGCCGGGGCTGGTCATGAAATTTTGAAACAGACACGCTCGTATTTTCAACATGCGAAAACAGGAACTGTATCCGGAGATCTTCAATTTGAGAAAATCTATGTTTCACTAAAACCATTCTATGCGGTAGGTCGAAACAGTAAGAAACTAGA
>JANXTD010000236.1 GCA_025352585.1 Fimbriiglobus sp. | reverse complement strand
ACCCGACGGCCTTCCCCGAACACCTCGGCGTCTTGAAGTTGACGCCGCACAGCGCCCACGCCCTGTTCGCCCTCGCGGCCACGCCGGAAGCCGCGACCGTGCGGCACGACCTCACCGCCGTCGAGCCGCGCTTCGGCCTCGCGCTCCGGGACACGCTCCTCGAAGCGGCGGCGACGCTGACCGGCCGCTTCGCCACGCCCGACGCCGTTGGCCTGCGGCTGGTCGCCCACCGGCTCGCCGACGCGGCGCGGGCGAAGGAACTCGTCCCCGGCCCCGCGCTCGCTGAGGGCGGCCCGTCGCGCGCTAAATCCCTCGCCGCCCCGGACGCCGACCCGCGTCGGGCGAAGGCCCACGCCCTGCGCCGCGAACTCGCCGGCCTGCCGCTGACCGCCGGCGTCGAGGCGGCGACGGCGCGGCGGCTGGCGATCCTCGCCGAGTTGAACGACCCGCGGGCCGCGCTGGCCGAGGGCGAACGGCTCGCCGCCGCGGGGCAGTGGACGGCCGCCTGCGCCGTCTACTCCGACGTGCGCGACAACTACCCGCTGAACGTCGAGGCGATGCCGGCGATGCGCTGGCTGACGCGCTACTACGCCAGCGGCGAACTCCGCCGGCGGCTCGAACTCGGCCAGCAGCCGATCTTGCAGCAGGCGATCTGGGTGCCGGTTTCCCCGACGGAGTCGGTCGTCGTGCCGGCCAGCTTCGCGGAGCTGGCCAAGCCCAGGGCGAAGTTCCGCTTCGCCGGCCCCGCGGCGGCCCTGAGCTGGGACCGCGCCGCGCTCGACCTCGAAGTGCCGCTCGGGGCCGACGGGTTGGCGACCCTGCGCGACCCCGACGTGCAACTGCCGCTCGTCGCCGCCCGCCGCCGGCTCGGCCTCAACGCCGAGGCGACGCGGTCGCTGAAACTCCTCATCGCCGACAACCCCGCTGACCCCAAGACTGACCCCCGCGCCGGCCGGCTGATCGAGGAGCTGCGCACGCTCAGCGACGACGGCCCCGACGCCCCGTACGCCCCCCGAGCGGCCGCGCGCCCGGCCGCCGCGAAGCCGAAGCTCGACGGCAAACTCACCGACGAGTGCTGGCGAGCCGCGGCCGCCGTCGAGTTGAAGTCGCCGGCCGGCTACGCCACGACGGCCCGGTTCTGCTTCGACGAGCAGTTCCTCTATGTCGCCGTCGAGTGCCAGCACCCGACGCTCAAGTCGGTGCCGAGGCCCGAGGCCCGCGGCCGCGACGACGAGCTGACCGGCCGCGACCGCGTCGAGCTGATGCTGGACCTCGACCGCGACTACGCGACCTACTACCGCCTGCGCTTCGACCGCAGTGGCCGCGCCGCCGAGGACTGTTGCGGCGACCCGACGTGGAACCCCCGCTGGCTGCTCGCCGTGGACGCGCAGCCGACCGCGTGGGCAGCCGAACTCGCGATCCCGTTGGCCGAACTGACCGGCAGCCCGAAGCTCGCCGGCCAGACGTGGGCGATGAACCTGACACGCGTCGCCCCCGGCGCGGCCTGCGCCGCCTGGTCGGGGGTCGCCTCCGCGACGCCGACCCCGGCGACGATGGGGCAACTCCGCTTCGCCGGCGACGCGCTGAGAATCGACGTGGCGAAGTGAAGCTCTCGCGACGATTTCGCTGGGGCGACGTTTAAATTGCTGTTAGGATGCGGCATGTTCACCGTCGATCTCTACAGCACCATCGACGGCGACGTTCCCGTCATCGACTGGCTTCAGAGCCTCGGCAGCGGCAAGACCGCGGGGAGAATCGCGGATCGGTTTGATCGAATCGCGTCGGGCAGTCTGGGGGATGTCAGGGCCGTAGGCGTTGGCGTTTGGGAACTCCGGTGCCACTTCGGTCCAGGCTATCGCGTCTATTATTCCCGTGTCGGTGACGCCGTCGTGCTGCTACTGTGTGGCGGCAACAAGTCCACCCAGAGGCGCGACATCGCCACTGCCAAGCGTTACCTCGCTGATTACAAGGGCCGCACCAAGTGAATACTCCCCCCCCCCCGTCCATTCCGTGGGACGAGGGCATCCAGCGGTTGCTAAAGAACTGCCCGGACTTCGCGGCTGCGTACCTCGAAGTGTCCGCCGAGGGGGCTACCGACGACTTCGGCCGAACCATCTTCCTCCACGCCTTGCACCGAGTGGCCAAGTTCCGCGGCCTTGCCGAGGTCGCCGAGAAAGCCGGGATGAAGCCCGCGAGCCTGTCGCGTGCCCTCTCCGGCCGCGGCAACCCGAGGCTCAAGACGCTCGTCAGTATTACGCACGCGATCGGCATGAGGCTCGCCGTCGTCCCCGCCGAGCCGCCGGTGCCGGCCTCCAAGAAGCGCGCGGCAGCCAAGAAGCCCAAACGGGCGGCGGCACACGACGCGACGGCGTGACGACGTTTGCCGCCGACATCAGTTCGCCTTCCACGTCCGCCCGGTCGAGGCGCGCCTCACGCCCGGTCGCCGGGATGGAATGCCACGCCCGAGAGAAACTATCATGGTGCGACGGCGCGGGGGTGCCGGACTGGTACACGGTCGCAACCCATCTCCCCGCCCTTGACCTCGAATCCTTCGACCTTGCCGTGAGATCAAGTCATGTCCCGAGTCTTGCTCCTGCTGGTCCCG
>JANXTD010000225.1 GCA_025352585.1 Fimbriiglobus sp. | reverse complement strand
CGAGTTGACCGCCGACAGCACCGTCGAGGCGGCGATGGTCACGGCGAACTGGCGGTAGAACTGGCCGCTGATGCCGCCGACGAAGGCGCACGGGATGAAGACCGCCGAGAGCACCAGCGCGATGGCGACGATCGGCCCGGTGACCTCCTCCATCGCCTTGTACGCCGCTTCCTTGGGGGCCAGGCCGTCGTCCAGCCAGCGCTCGACGTTCTCGACCACGACGATGGCATCATCGACGACGATGCCAATGGCGAGTACCAGCCCGAAGAGCGAGATGTTGTTGACGGTGAAGCCCAACACGTACATCACGGCGAAGGTGCCGAGGATCGCCACCGGGACAGCGACGATGGGGATTAGCGCCGCTCGCCAGCTCTGCAAAAAGACCAGCACCACGAGCGCGACGAGGCCGACCGCCTCGAAGAGTGTTTTCACCACGTCGCGCACGGAGTCGCGGATGAACGGGGTCGTGTCGTAGGCGGTGTTGTAGTCGATGCCCTCGGGGAACCGCGGCTTCAACTCGGCGAGGCGGTCGCTGACCCGCCGCGACACGTCGAGCGCGTTCGCCCCCGGCAGCAGGCGGATCGCCAGCCCGACGGAGGGCACGCCGTCGAAGGCCGCGCCGGAGGTGTACTGGCTCGCCCCGAGTTCGACGCGGGCCACGTCGCGCACGCGCACGACCGCCGACGAGATCGCCGGCCCGCCGTCGGCCGCCCCCCCGCGTAGGCCGTCCGGGCCGACGACGCCACCCGTCGTCGGCCCGCCGACCGACGCCACGCCGCGGCTGCCGGCCACGTCGCTGGTGGCAATGCTCGGCGTCGGGACGCTCGCGGTGACCGACTTCGCCGCCGTCGTCGGCGCGTTCGGAGTTGCGGGCGTCGAGCCGCCGCCCGTCACCTCCGTCGGGTCCAGCGCCGGGGGGACGCTGCCGGTGCCGGCCTTGAGGATGATGTCGCCGAACTGCTCGGGTGCCGTGAGCCGGCCGAGGGTGTCGAGCGGGAACTGGAAGCCGCGCGACCGCCCCGCCGGCGGCTGGCCGATGCTCCCCGGTGCAGCCTGGAGGTTCTGACGCGCCACGGCGGCTTGCACGTCGAGCGCGGTCAGGTTCCGCGCGGCGAGCTTCTGCGGGTCGAGCCACAGCCGCATCGAGTAGTCGCGCTGGCCGAAGATGGTGATGTCCGACACGCCGTCGAGCCGCAGCAGTTCGTCGCGCACCGAGGTCGTGGCGAAATTGCTCAGGTAGAGCGTGTCGTAGCGGCCGTCGGAGACGAAACTGATGACCGACAGGATGTCCGGCGTCCGCTTGCGGACCGTAATCCCCTGCAACTGCACGGCCGTCGGCAGCACCGGCAACGCCAGTTGCACGCGGTTCTGCACCATCACGAGGGCGGTGTTCAGCGGCGTGCCGATCTCGAAGGTGACGGTGAGGCTGTACGAGCCGTCGTTGCCGGAGTTGCTCGACAGGTACAGCATCCCCGGCACGCCGTTGACCTGCTGCTCGATGGGCGCGGCGACCGTGTCGGCGACCACTTGCGCACTCGCGCCGGGGTAGCTGATGCTGACCGTCACCGCCGGGGGGCTGATCTCGGGGTACTGGGCCACCGGCAGGTTCAGCAGCGACAGGCCGCCGGCCAGGACGATCACGACCGAGACGACCGTGGCGAAGATCGGCCGGTCGATGAAGAAGCGGCTGAACATCGGCGTCAGCCTTTCTTCGGCTCGGCCGCGGTGGCCTGGGGGCCGGCGCCGGTCGGCATCGGGACTTCTTCGGTCGTCACGGTCGCCTTGGGACGGAGTTGCTGGAGCGCCCCGACGACGACCCAGTCGTCCGGCTTCAGCCCGTTCTCGACGACGCGCAGGCCGTCCTCTTCGAGCGGCCCGACGGTGACTCGGCGGTACTGCACCTTCTTCTCGGCGTCGATGACGTAGACGTACTTCAACCCCTGGTCCGAACCGATGGCGCGATCGACCACGAGCAGGGCCGGGCGGGGGCCACCGAGCGGCAGGCGGATGCGGGCGAACAGGCCCGGTTTCAGAGTCCGCCGGCCGTTCTCCGGCTTGGGGTTCGCAAACACACCGCGGATGGCGACTGTCCCCGTCGCCGGGTTGACGACATTGTTGACGAAGTTGACCGTGCCGGCGTGCGGGAAGCCGTCCTCGCCGTCGAGGCCCATCGCCACGGGCATGTTGCCGCTGGTTGGTGGCGCGATGCGGCCGGCGTTGATCCCGGCGGTGAGCCGCAGCAAGGTCCGCTCGTCCATGTCGAAGTAGGCGTACATCGGGTCCACCGACACGACCGTCGTGAGCTGGGTTTGGTCCTGCGAGACGAGGTTGCCGAGGGTGTAGTAGAACCGGCTGACCTGCCCGGCGATCGGGGAGGCGACCTTGCTGTACTCCAGATTCAGCCGGAAGACTTCCGCGGTCGCCTTGGCCGCCTTCAAGCTGGCGTCGGCCGAGTCGGCGGCCGCCTTGGCCTGATCGACTTCGAGTTGGCTGGCCGAGCCGCCGGCAAGCGACTTCAGCCGCGCGTAGTTGCTCTTGCCTAGCACCGCCTGCGCCTCGGCCACGCCGACCTGGCTGACGGCCTGGTCGTACTGCGCCTGGTACGGCCGCGGGTCGATCTCGAAGAGCAAGTCGCCCTTCTGGACCTCGGCCCCTTCCGTGAACGGTGCCCTCGTCAGGTACCCCGTCACCCGCGCCCGGATGCCGACCGACTCGACGGCGTCCGTCCGCCCGGTGTACTCGACCATTTCAGTCACCGCCCGCTGCACCGGGTGGCTGACCGGCACCGTCGCCGGGGCAGACTCCGTCGGCGCGGGCGGCGTCGGGCGGCAGCCGGCAACGGTGCCCAACAGCAGCGCAACGGGCAATAGCGAACGGGCGGTCATATCGGTCGGCCTCTTGAGAGCTTGCTGCTGGGAATACCGAAGCCCGACACCGGTCTAACCGCGCGCGTACGTCTCACGCCTCTCTCACGCCATCCCTCGCGAATACGTCGGGTGAAAATAGCACGATCCGTGCCGTGCTGAGCCTGACACTCGACATCGGTTGACAGTTCCGGGGTTCAGCGACTCCGCGCGGCGAGGGAGCCATGCGGCCGAGCCGATCGAGGAAGCCCGGCGGCGGCTTGGCGGAGAAGAACGGGTACTCGCGGTGCCCCACCTTCTGCCCGGCAAGCATCCAAACGGACCAGAGCCAGGCCTGCTTCCGCGGCTCCTCACAGGTGACGATCACGACGTGTTCGTGCGCCGCCCGCGCCAAGGCCCGCTGGAGTTCCCGCAGCAACGCGCTGCTTATCAACAAGAGCCGGTCGGCGCGGACCCAGCAGACCTGCAACCTCCGCTTCTGCGCGACGAAGTGCCTCGCGAAAGTGCGTCCGCCGACGGCCAACGGCACCGCCCCGGCGAGCCGGCCTCAGTGGAGTTCTTGGGGTGCGTCCGCCTCGCGGTGACGATCCGTCACTGCAAACCCGAGACTCAAATGCACCCAGGTGACTGACGCCGAAACGCTGCATATTGCAAGGCGAAACGCGGGAAAACCGCCCGCGTCTTGGGCGGCGTGGTGCGTGAACTGTTTGCGATAGTCGGGTTCGAGGCGGACGTGCTCAGCTCCCGAAACTGATGGCTGTTTCGGCCGCGACTGCTGCGTGCTAGGCGGGCCGCTCACCGGCTCGCACGACACCTGATAGTGACGGGGGCGGGGGCCGACTACCGCCGCTCGACGTCCGCGAAGAGCGATGACAGGCTCGTCGTGAGTGCGCTGGCGAGCTTCGCGATGTTGACCAGCGACAGGTTGCGGGTGCCGCGCTCCACGTCGCTCAGGTAGGTGCGGTGGTCCCCACTTTGTCGGCCAGCGCCTCCAGGGTCAAACCCAGACCCTCGCGGCGGAACTTCACGGCGGTGCCGATTCGTCGGTGCCGCCTTCCTCGTCAGCGGCTCGCGCGGCTGACCCGCCACCCGCCTGATACCTAAGAAACGCGGTAGCCCTGGCCGCCCACGCAGCCAGACCGACCGGTACCTCGCGGTCGGGGTACTTGTTGATGCGGTGAGGCGGGCGGCCTGTGGCGGCGGGGCCGGGGCGGTCACCCGACGGGTTCGGGGGTCTTGATCCGCGCGGGCTGACGCGTCCCCGAAGGAGGCACTTGACTGGCCGGACCGTTTCCCGCCGTACAAGCAGCGCCTGCCCCGGCGAGGGCTGCG
>JANXTD010000206.1 GCA_025352585.1 Fimbriiglobus sp. | reverse complement strand
GCCGACGTAGGCGCGGTCCACCCCGTAGAACGCGAGCGCCTCGGGCCGCAGCTTGACGTGGACCTCGTCCACCTTGCGGATGGCCTCGACGGCCAGCGAACTCACGCCCTCGACGCCCCCGACGGCGGCCTTGATCTCGCCGGCGACTTTCTCCAGGGTGTCGAGGTCGTCGCCGTAGAGCTTGATGGCGATCTGGGCCGTCGAGCCGGAGATCATGTGGCTGATGAGGTGCGCCAGCGGCTGCTCGACCTCCACGTCCGCCCCCGGCGCGGCCTCCTTGACCTCGCGCTGGACGGCGGCGATCACGTCCAGGCGCGACTTGCCGCTGTCCGGGTTGATGGCCACGATGTACTCGCTGGTGTTCGGCGGCTCGGCGTGCTCGTCGAGTTCGGCCCGCCCCGTCCGCCGCACGAAGGCGAGCACCTCGCCACCCGGGTTGGCGGGCGACTTGCGGAACTCGTTGAGCTTGCGGTCCACCATCGCGGCCGTCTGGTTCGAGGCGTCGAGCGACGACCCCGGCGGCAGCGTGACGTTGACCTGCACCGCCCCCTCGTCGAACGCGGGCAGGAAGTCGGCCCCGATGGTCGTCAGCCGCCAGCCGCTGTAGGCGACGAGCAGCCACGTCAGCAGCAGCAGCAGGCCGGCCCGGCGCATGCTCAGTCGAACCAGGTGCCCGGCGGCCCACTTGAGCAGGCGGACCAGCAGCCCCTCGCGCTCGGCGTGGGCCGCCTTCGAATTCGCCAGCAGGTAGTACGACAGCACCGGCGTGACGGTCAGCGACACCAAGAGCGACGCCAGGATCGACACGATGTAAGCGACGCCGAGGGGGGCGAACAGCCGGCCCTCGACGCCCGAGAGCGCGAACAGCGGCAGGAAGACGAGGATCACGACCGCGGTGCCGAACACGATGGCCGTGCGCACCTCGACGCTGGCCTCGAACACGACCCGCAGGGCCGGCCGCGGGGCCGCCGCCAGGTTGTTCTCGCGCAGCCGGCGGAAGATGTTCTCCACGTCCACGATGGCGTCGTCCACCAGCTCGCCCATCGCCACCGCGACGCCGCCGAGGGTCATGACGTTGATCGACAGCTCGACGCCCGTCACCACGCCCGCGAGCTTGAACACGATCGCCGTGACGGCCAGCGAGAGCGGGATGGCGGTGAGCGAGATGAACGTCGTGCGGAAGTTCAGCAGGAACAGGAACAGGATGATCAGCACCAGCACCGCCCCGATGACCAGCGCCTCGCCAACATTAAAGACACCGCGGTCGATGAAGTCGCGCAGCTGGTACAGGTCGGCCTCGACGACCACGTCCGCCGGCAGCGACGGCTCGACCTCCCTGAGCGCCGCCTGCACCGCGTCGGTGAGCGCGCGGGTGTCGACGTGCGGCTGCTTGGTGAGTGTGAGAGCCACGCCGGGCGAGCCGTTGATGCTGGAGTCGCCGCGCTTGACCTGCGCCCCCTCGACGACGCGGGCGACCTGCTCGAGCAGGACCGTGCGGTGGGCCGTCGCCTTGACGGGGACCTTGTTGAGGTCGGCGACGACCTGCTCCGGGCGCGGGCCGAGCCGGCCGAGGACGCGGATCGGCTTCTCGACGCCGCCCGCGGCCGAGAAGCCGCCGGTGAAGTTGACGTTGTTGGCCTTCAGCGCGGCCTCGAGTTCCTGGAGCGTCACGCCGTACTCGGCCAGGGCCGCGGGGTCGGCGAGCACCTGGTACTGCTTGCGGCCGCCGCCCATGGCGATGACCTGGGCGACGCCCGAGATCTTGAGCAGCCGCGGCCGGACGACCCAGTCGGCGAGCGTGCGCAGGTCGAGCTGCCGCTGGAGTTCCGACGGGAAGGCCACGTCGTGCGCCTGGCCGCCGACGCTCGCCCGCAGCCTCTGCGCGCCGTCCGGGGTGGGGCTGGCCCAGGCGGCGTCGGCGACCGGCACGGCCTCCCACGCGGCGGGGTTCCGCCGGTCGGTCGGCCTCCAGGCGAACAGGGCCGGCTTGCCGCCCTCGCCGCGGACGCGCTCGGCGTAGTACGGCGTGCCGCCGACGGCCGCGAGGTCGCCGCCGTTCGGCCCCGACTGGCGGCGCAGCCCGGCGACCATGATCTGGCCCATGATCGAGCTGATCGGGGCCATTTGCGGGCGGACCCCCTCGGGCAGGTCGCCGGAGACCGTTGCGAGCCGCTCCTGGACGGTCTGCCGGGCGACGCGGATGTCGGTGGCCCAGTTGAACTCGACGTAGACGACCGACAGGCCGAACCCGGACTGCGTCCGCACGTCCTGCACGCCGGTCGCCCCGAGGAAGGCCGACTCCAGGGGGTAGGTGACGAGCGTCTCGACCTCCTCGGGGGCCAGGCCGGGGGACTCGGTCATGACCGTCACCCGCGGGCGGTCGAGGTCCGGGAACACGTCGATGGGCAGCGTCGTGGCCAGGTAGCCGCCGTAGCCCAGCGCGACGAGGCACAGGACGACCACCATCGGGCGGTGGCGCAGCGCGAGCTTGATGACAGCGTTAAGCATCGGTCCCGCCTCCGCGTTAGTGGTTGTGGCCTTCGTGACCGCCGCCGCCGGGGGCCGCCGTGGCCGCCTTGAGCGCCCGGTTCAGGGCGGCCGCCTGGTTGCGCACGACGAACGCCCCGGCGGCGACGCTGCCATCGTTGGCGAGCACGACCTCGGCGCGGTCCTCGTACAGGACGCGGACCGGCTTGCGCTCGAAGAAGTCGCCGTTCTGGCGGAAGACGA
>JANXTD010000185.1 GCA_025352585.1 Fimbriiglobus sp. | reverse complement strand
GCACCCTCGCCGCGTCGCCCGACCCCGACCTGTCGCTGAATAACCTCGAACGCCTGCTCGGACTGCCGGGCGCGGCCTCGCGGCTGCCGGCGCTGCTCGACGCGCGGGGGCGGGGGCTGGAGGGCTTGCTGCAACTGCTCGGCGTGTCGCAGTTCTTCGCCGACACGCTGACCGCCTACCCCGAGGCGTTCGACCTCGTCCGCGCCCCGCCGATGCTCAGCGCCTCCACCGCCGAGTTGACGGCCCGGCTCCGCGCCGACACCGACGCTGCTTTTGACGACGCCGGGGTCTTGCGCGCCTTCCGCCGCTTCCGGCACCTGCAGATGCTGCGCATCGGCGTCAACGACGTGCTGCGCGGCCGGCCTCTTGAGGAGATCACCCGCGACCTGGCCCGCAGCGCCGACGCCAGTATCGAGGTGGCGCTGCAAGTCGCCTCGCGCACCGTCAGCAAGAAGTACGGCCGGCCGATGGCGAACGGGAGTGACGAGCCGGCGCGGCTCACGGCCTTCGCCTTCGGCAAACTCGGCGGCGACGAACTGAACTATTCGAGCGACATCGACCTGATGTTCCTCTACGACCGCGACGGCCGCACCAACGGCAAGCAGTCGCCCATCGCCAACAGCGACTACTTCGCCCGCGTGGTCGGCGAAGTGACGCGGCTGCTGTCGAGCCACACCGACCGCGGCTTCGCCTACCGGGTCGATTTGCGACTTCGCCCCGACGGCCAGCGCGGGCCGCTGGCGCGCTCCTTCGCCGGGACGCTGTCGTACTACGACGTGCGCGGCCGGACCTGGGAGCGGCAGGCGCTCATCAAGCTGCGGCACGTCGGCGGCGACCCGGCCCTCGGCCGCGAGTTCCTCACCGCCATCGAGCCGTTCGTCTACCGCAAGTACTTCAGCTTCTCGGAGATCAACGAGGTCAAGGCGTTGAAGCGCCGCATGGAGGCCCGTTCGACGCAGTCCGGGGCCGACGACCTGGACGTGAAGACCGGCCGCGGCGGCATCCGGGACATCGAGTACACCGTCCAGTTCTTGCAACTCCTGAACGGCGGCGACCTGCCGGCGGTCCGCCAGCGGAACACGCTGCTCGCGCTGGAAGCCCTAGAAATCGCGGGCTGTTTGACCGGCCACGAGACGTACACCCTGGCCGACGCCTACCGCTTCCTGCGCAAGACCGAGCACCGGTTGCAACTGCTCTTCGACTGGCAGACGCACAAGCTCCCCACAGCGACCGACGAGTTGACCAAGCTGGCCCGCCGCATGGGCTACGCCGAGGCCGAGCGCGTCGAGCCGGTCGAGGTGACGCGCGAAGCGACCGCACTGACGCCGCAGCGGCGCTCTCCCCTTGACGAAGGCCACGGCACGCCGCTCGACACGCGGCGGCTGTTGGTGGAGCCGCTCGACCAGTTCCTGAAGGACTATCACGACAAGACGCGCGTCGATCGGGCCATTCTGAACCACCTGCTGCACCAGACCTTCACCGAGGCGCAAGAACTCGCGGAGCCGGAGAGCGACCTGATCCTGGTGCAAGACCCCGACGAGGCGACCGTCCGCGCGGTGCTCGCTCGCTACCCGTTCCGCGACGTGATGGGGGCCTACCAGAACCTCGCGAAGCTCGCGCAAGAAGAAGTACCATACCTGTCGCACCGCCGCTGCCGGCACTTCCTGGCGAGCATCGCCCCCGCCCTACTGCGCGCCCTCGCCGCGACCCCGGACCCCGACTCGACGCTGGGCAACTTGCAGAAGGTCACGGCCAGCCTCGGCGGCAAGGCGGTGCTGTACGAGCTGTTCAGCTTCACGCCGGCGAGCCTGAAGCTCTACGTCGATATTTGCTCGACCAGCCCGTACCTGTGCGCCATCCTCGTCAACAACCCCGGCATGATCGACGAACTCCTCGACACGCTGATCCTCGACCAGCGCCGCACGCCCGAGGAGCTGCGCGTCGAACTGACCGAACTGCTGCGCGGGGCCAACGACCTCGACCCCATCTTGCACAGCTTCCAGGACAAGGAACTGCTGCGCGTCGGCGTCCGGGAACTGCTGGGCAAGGACGACCTGCGCGAGACGACGGCGGCGATCAGCGACATCGCCACGACGCTGCTCAACGGCGTCTTCGACTTCACCGAGGCGCAGTTGGTCGCCAAGCACGGCACGCCCTTCACGCCCGACGGCACGCCGTGCGACTACGCGGTGGTGGCGCTCGGCAAGCTCGGCGGCCGGGAGATCGGCTACCACAGCGACCTCGACCTGCTCATCCTGTACCAGTCCGACGGGCTCACGCGCAGCGACCGGCCGACGACGAACTTCCAGTTCTTCACGCAACTCGCCCAGCGCGCCATCCGCGTACTCGGCGAGCCGGGGCCGCTGGGGCGCCTCTACCAAATCGACATGCGGCTGCGGCCGACGGGCCAGGGCGGCAGCCTGGTCGTGCCGATGGCCGAGTTCCGCCGCTACACCGACGCCGCGGGCGTCTGCCGGCTCTGGGAGCGCCAGGCGCTGACCCGCGGCCGGGTCGTGCGCGGCCGGGGGGAGTTCGCCGCCGCGGTCATGGCGGCGGTGCGCGACGCGGTCACCGCCCGGCCGTGGTGCGCCGCCTGCGCCGACGAGATCCGCTCGATGCGCGAGAAGATGGAGCCGGCCGCGGCGGTGCGCAACGTCAAGCGCAGCCCCGGCGGCCTCGTCGATATCGAGTTCCTGGTGCAACTTCACGAGTTGAAGAGCGGCCGCGAGTTCCCGGCGATCCTCGAAGCGAACATCCCCGCCGCGCTCGACGCGATCGCGACCGCCGGGCTGATCCCCGCCGCGACCGTGGCCTTGCTGCGTGAGAGCTACCTGTTCCTGCGCTCCGCCGAGTTGCGGCTGCGCGTGGTGACCGACCGGGCGACCAACGAGGTGCCCGACGGGGCCGGCGACCGCGCCAAACTCGCCGGCCGCATGGGCTACCCGACCGCCGCCGCGTTCCTCGACGAGTTGGCCCGCGTCACGGCGGCGGTGCGGGCCGTCTTCCGCGAGCAACTCACGGCGGCGGGCGGGGGGCGAACGCCGGCGTAGAACGATTCCGCGGATTCCGCGACTCACCCCGAGCGCGACGCGCCAACCCCTGGCGTGGCGTCGAACTCCAACCGGGGCACTCATGGACGACCCGGCCCTACCGCCGGACGCCGAGCTGTCGATCGCCGCCGGCCTGCGCGCCGGCGACGCCGACGCCTGGGCGCGGCTCCACGACGAGTACGCCCCGCGCGTCTGGCGCACCGTCGCCCGGCTGCTGGGGTGCGACGCGGCCGTCGCCGACGTGGTGCAGGAGACCTTCCTGGCCGCGGCGCGGTCGGCCCGCACCTTCGACCCGGCGCGCGGGCCGCTGTGGGCCTGGCTCTGGGGCGTCGCCCGCACGCAGGCGCTCTTGCACTTGCGGAAGCAGGCCCGCCACGCCCGTGAGCGCGAGGCCTACCCGCGCGGCTGGGACGACCCGGCCCGCGGGCCGCTCGACGAACTGCTGCTGCGCGAGGGGGCCGACCTCGTCCGCGCGACGCTGCTGGAGTTGCCCGCGGAGTACGGCCGCATCCTCAGCGCGAAGTACCTGCTCGAATCGACGATCGGCGAGATCGCCGCGGCGGAGCGACTCAGTGTCGTCGCCGCGCGGTCGCGGCTGGCGCGGGCGCGCGAGGCGTTCCGCGCGGGCTTCCGCCGCCACGAACCGACGACCCCCCGCGAGGCCGCCCATGACCCCCGAAGCTGACGGCGAGCCGGGCGACCGCGTGGGCGACCTGCTCGCCCGCGCCCTGCCCGCCGGCCCCGAACCCGACGCGAACCGCCTGGCGCGGTCGCGCGCCCTGAGCCTCGCCGCCTTCGCCGAACCCCCTCCGACCTCCCCCCGAAGGACCCGACCGATGACGCACCTCCTCCGCCTCGCCGGGGGCCTCGTGGCCGCCGGCCTGGCCCTCTTCGCGCTGACGTACCAGTCCCCGCCGTCGCCCGACCCGCTGCGCCAGGCCCTCGACGGGGTCGCCGCCGGCGGGCGGCACTTCCGCCTCGCCGAGGAGTCGCGCACGCTCGACCTGTTCAGCCGCGCCGACGACTTGCGCTTCGAGGAGACGGCCGAGCGCTACACGATCGTTCGCGGCGACGCCGCCTACGCCGTGGACGAGGCGGCCAACCGCTTCACGCCGCTCGCCGCCGCCGAGCGCGACCGCCTGCGGGCCGACGGCTGGGACGTGCGGGCCTCGAAAGTCGTCGCCGCGACGCCGCGCGAGGGCGGCACCACGTACCGGCTCGACCCGCCAGCCGAGGTGGACCTCGACGCCGCCGGGCAGTTCGTCGCGCTGCGCCGCTACGCCGCCGGCCGGCTCGTCGCCACGCTCACGCTGCTCGCCAACGCCCCGGCGGCCGACGAGAAGTTCGCCCTCAAAGACACGCTCAGCGAGGACGGCCGCGTCGGCAAGGTCACCGACGTGCAGGGGCTGGCGAGTGTGAAGCCGGTGGGGGCGACGCGCTTCACGCCGCTGCGGCCGAACACGCTGGTGATGCCCGGCGACTGGGTCCAGGTGGACGGCCGCGGGGCCAACGCCGTGACCGTGCGCCTGCTGCCCGAGGCGACGCTGGTCGCCGGCCCCGGCACGCTGGTCGAGGTGCTCAAGCCGACCCGCGTCCGGCTGCTGCAAGGCGAAATCGAGGTCACGCCGACGAAGGGCACGCCGGTCGAACTGCTCGGCCCCGGTGACACGACGCTGACACTCAGCGAGCGCGGCTTCTACCGCCTCGCCGGCGACAAGGTCGCCCGCGTCCCCGCCGACCCCGTCTGGCTCAAGAGTCTGAAGGGCGCGTCGGTCAACGAAAGTCTCGGCTCGCTCGTCGCCCAGGTGGACGGCCGGGCGGTGCCGCTGACCGTGGGCGTCCACAAGGTGACCGTCGAGGTGCGCGACCAGATCGCCCGCACCACCGTCGAGGAGACTTTCGTCAACAACACGCCGACGACCCTCGAAGGCGTCTTCCACTTCCCGCTGCCGCAAGACGCCAGCATCGCCGGCTTCGCCATGTGGATCGGCAACGAGAAGGTCGAGGCGGACGTGGTCGAGAAGCAGCGCGCCCGCGAGATCTTCGAGACGATCCTGCGTGAGAAGCGTGACCCCGGCTTGCTGGAGTGGGCCGGCGGCAACCTGTTCAAGGCGCGCGTCTTCCCGATCTTCGGCCACAGCGAGAAGCGGATCTCGATCACCTACACGCAGGTGCTGCCGGCCGTCGGCGGCAAGGTGCGGTACAGCTACGCGCTCCAGAGCGAGATGCTGCGACTGCACCCGCTCAAGGACCTGTCGGTCACGCTGACCGTCAACTCGGCGCTGCCCCTGAAGGGCGTCAGCAGCCCGACGCACCCGTGCCGTGCGGCCTTCGCCGGCACCTCAGCGAAGCTGGAGTTCGCCGCCCAGGAGTACACGCCGACGCGCGACTTCGAGGCGGTCATCGAACTCGCCGACGCCGCGCCGGCGGTGGCACTGATCCCGCACCGCCGCGGCTCCGACGGCTACTTCCTGCTGCAAGTCACGCCGCCCGCGCCGCCGCAGTCGGGGCGCGAGTTAGTCTCCAGTGACGCCCCGCTGTCACTGATGATCTGGTGCGACACGTCGGCGTCGATCGACGCCGGCCAGCGTCGCGCCCAGGCGGCGCTGGCCGGGGCGCTGCTGACCGCGCTGACGCCCAAGGACACGTTCAACCTCGCCGCGACCGACGTGGAGACTCTGTTCGCCTTCGGCAAGCCGACGGCCGCGACGCCGGAGAACGTGGGTGCCGCCCGCGACTTCCTGGCCAAGCGCGCCTCGCTCGGCTGGTCCGACCTCGACCGCGGGCTGACCGCCGTGCTGGGGCAGTCGGCCCTCAACACGCACGTCGTCTACCTCGGCGACGGCATCGCCGGGACCGTCGAG
>JANXTD010000167.1 GCA_025352585.1 Fimbriiglobus sp. | reverse complement strand
CGGCCCCCTGAAGCCGGGCGTGAGTACCGAACTCTCCGGCGGCCGCGTCACCTTCGTCGGCTCGTTCGCGCTGGGGCCGGACTTCACGACCGACGGGGCGATGGTCGTCTCCGCGGAGACCTTCGCCGACCGCCTCCGCCGGCCGACCGCCCTCGGCGCGCCTCTCGCGGATGTCGATTTGGGGCTGGTCCGCCTAGCGCCGGGGGCCGACCGCGACGAAGTGCGGGCGGCGCTCACCAAAGTCTTCGCGCAGGGCGAGCCGGACCCGGACGTGGTGGTTTACACGGTCCCGGAGTACGTGGCGCGCGAGCAGGCCTTCTGGCTGAGCAACACGCCGATCGGCTTCGCCTTCGGCTTCGGCATGTTCATGGGCTTCGCGGTCGGCATGGTGATCTGCTACCAAATCCTCTCCGGCGACGTGGCCGACCACCTGCCGGAGTACGCGACGCTCAAAGCGGTCGGCTACACCAACCGGGCGCTGGCGTGGGTCGTCGTCCAGGAGTCGCTGATCCTCGCCGTCGCCGGCTACGCCGCCGGGTTCGCCGTGAGTTACGCGCTGTACCTGTTGCTGGGCGAACTGAGCGGCCTGCCGCTACGGATGAGCGTCGAGCGGGCCGGGATCGTCCTAGCGGCGACGGTGTCGATGTGCGTCGCCTCGGGCCTACTGTCGCTGGGCCGACTGGTCGGCGCGGACCCGGCGGATGTGTTTTGAAGGCAAATTTTGCCGCAGAGGCGCGGAGAAGACCAAAACTTGAATTTGGTTTTCTCCGCGCCTCTACGTCTCCGCGGCAAAACGGTTTTCGCCTACACTTCCTTATGCGCAACGTCCTCGTCATCGGCGGCGGCCTCAGCGGCCTCGCCACCGCTTACCGCCTCGGCACTTCGGCCCAAGTCACCGTCTTCGAGGCGCAGGCGCGGCCCGGCGGCAACTTGCGCACCACGACTTCGCCCGACGGCTTCCGCCTCGAGTGGGGGCCGAACGGATTCCTCGACGGCAAGCCGGCAACCCTGCAACTGTGCCGCGACTTGGGCCTCGGCGATCAGCTCGTCGCGGCGTCGGAAGGCTCGCGGACGAACCGCTACGTCTACTGGAACGGCGCGATCGAGAAGCTCCCCGGCGGGCCGATGGGGCTGCTGACGACGCCGCTGTTGAGCGTGCGCGGCAAGCTCGAACTGCTCGCGGAGCCGCTGCGCCGTCGGGGCAAAGCGGGGTCGCCGGACGAGTCGGTGCGGGCCTTCGCCACGCGGCGGATGGGCAAGGAGGCGGCGACGGTGTTCATGGAGGCGCTCGTCACCGGCGTCCACGCCGGCGACCCCGGCACGCTCAGTGTCCGCGCCGCCTTCCCCCGGCTGGCCGCGTTCGAGGCCGACGCCGGCTCGATCCTCCGCGGCGTCCTCCGCAGTGGCAAAACGAAGCGGCGGGAGGCCGAGGCGCGCGGCGAGAAGTCGCCGCCGCAGCGCATGTGGTCGTTCCGCGGCGGCCTGCAAACGCTCATCGACGCCCTACGCGAACGCCTCGCCGACAAGCTCGTCAGCGGGGCCGCCGTGCAGCACCTCATCCGGCTGCCCGACGGCCGCTGGCGACTGACAACCGACGCCGGGGTCCACGACGGCGACGCCGTCATCCTGACCTGCCCCGCCCACGAACAGGCGCGGCTGCTCGGTGACACTGACGCGCCGCTGGCGAACGAACTCGCCGGCATCGGCTCGAACCGCATCTCCGTCGTGGCGCTGGGCTACCGCGCCGCCGACGCCCCGACCCTCGACGGCTTCGGCTACATCGCCCCGATCTCGCTCAAGCGCGACGCCATCGGCGTGCAGTGGTGCTCGTCGATCTTCCCCGACCGCGCCCCGCCCGGCTTCGTCCTGTGGCGTGCCCTCTGCGGCGGCGAGTTGCGCCCCGAACTCGTGGACCTCGACGACGCCACGCTGGTCCGCCGGGTCCACGCCGAGATGCGCGCCACGATGAAGGTCACCGGCGACCCCGTGTTCACGCAGGTCGTGCGCTGGCCGCGGGCGATCCCGCAGTACCACCTCGGGCACCTCGACCGGGTCGCGCGGATCGACGCCGCCGTCGCCCGCCTGCCGGGGCTCTTCGTCACCGGGAATGCCTTCAAGGGGGTCGCGATGAACGACGTGGTCGAGCAGGCGGGGCTGACCGCGGCGCGAGTCCTTACAATGCCGACACCGTCCCCGTGACCGCGCCGAGAGTTGCCATGCCCACCGCCCGCCAGGCCGTCATCACCGAGCCGTACAAGGTCGCCGTGCGCGAGGTCCCGTTGAGCGACCCCGCGCCGAACCAAATCCTCATCGCCGCGGAGTATTCGGCGCTAAGTGCCGGCACCGAGCTGGCCGTCTACACCGGCTCGCACCAGTGGCTGCAAGACCCCAAAATGCCCGATTGGAAGTTCCCTTTCCGCTCCGGCTACTCGGCCGCCGGCACCGTCGTCGCCGTCGGCAAGGACTTCCCCGGCGGCCACCGACCGGGAGACCGCGTCAGCTACCCCGGCAACCACGCCTCGCTGGAACTGCTGACCGTCGGCCACGAGCGTTGCCGGGTCTGGAAGATGCCCGACGACCTCACCTTCGAGCGTGCCGCCTTCGCCTGCGTCGCGCGCTACGGCCTCGGCGCGAGCATCCGCGTCGGCCTGACGCTGGGTCGCTCGGCGGCGGTGCTGGGCCTCGGCATCATCGGCCAGTTCTCGCTGCGCAACCTGATCGCCGCCGGTGCCTCGCCCGTGGTCGGCATCGACGCCGTGCCGATGCGCCGCGCCGCCGCGCTCGCCGCCGGCGCGGACCACGTCATCGACCCCACGGCCGGCGACGCCAAGGCCCAACTGCAAACGTACCTTGACGCCCGCGGGGCCGAGGTCGTCGTGGACGCGACCGGCGTCCCCGCCGCGATCCCGACCGCGATGGGCCTGGCCTGCGACGCCGGGCAAGTCGTCGTCGTCGGCTCGCCGCGCGGCAAGGCCCAAGACGTGAACTTCTACGACGACCTGCACCGCCGCTACATCGAAGTCACCGGTGCCCACGGCAACATGCTCTTTGAACCAGCGCACATCCGCCTGGCCGGGAACTGGGACATCGACAAGGCCCAGCGCTGGCTGCTGCGCTCGCTGGCCAACGGCCGCCTGAGCCTCGCCGGCCTGGTGACGCACACGATCGCCCCGGAGCAACTGGGTGAAGCGTACGAGGGGCTGCTGCACGACAAGGACGGGTATTTGGGTGTGGTGATGAAGTGGAAGTAAATCATCGGGTATGGGGTATCGGGTGTGGGGCATCGCAGAACGGCACGCTGCCTCAACCCCGCTCT
>JANXTD010000164.1 GCA_025352585.1 Fimbriiglobus sp. | reverse complement strand
CCGAGGTCGGACCCGTCCTCGCGGCTGTGGTTCTCCACGAAGTCGGTGAGGGCGTTGCGGTCGAAGAGGCCGGTGTCCTCGGCGAACAGGCAGAACAGGACGCGGACTAGGAAGCGCTCGAGGTGGTGCCCGGTGTAGCCGCCCTCTTCGAGCGCGTCGTGCAGCAGCCCGAGCCGCCGCACCGCCTTGATGTCGATGGGGTTTTCCTCGGCGAGCTTGTGCAGCTTGTAGCCGGGGATGAAGGCGAACTTGTCGGCGTGCTTGTAGAAGTCGGCGAGCGGGAACTGCGCCGACGTGCCGTCTTCGAGGTCGTGAATTGCGATCAGCGCGAAGTCGGAGACGACGACGTAGCGGGGGATCTCGTCCTCGCGGCCGGTGTTCTTCAGCCCCTGGATGTAGCCGATGGCCTGGGCGTGGGCCTTGCCGAGATCCTGCCCGCGGGTTTTGTGCTCGGCGAGCATCGTCCCCTTCCAGAACAGGTCGATCGCGCCCCAGGTGCCGGAGAGCTTCTTGACCGGCTCCTCGAAGGACGCCACGAGCCGCCGCTTCTGGCCGAAGACCTCGAAGAGTTCGTTCCAGAAGGTCTGGCGTTCGGCCGACTCGCGCGACTCGGTGGCCCAGCGCTTCGAGAAGGCGATGGCGTTCTGGCGGATTTCGTTCCAGGAGATGGGCATCGGCGTCACTCGGGGAGGTGGCGAACCGACGGCAGTCTACCCGAAGTGCGGACGGCCGTCGCGCGGCGAAGTCGTAGAATTGCGACGCCCCGTCGCCCGTGTCGAGGTCGCAGACGATGAAGCGGGCCGCGGCGATTCTCTCGGCCCTCACCGTCGCGGCCCTGGCCGTCGGCCTCGCCGCGCGTCGCCCGCGACCCCCGGCGGTCGCCCCGACGCCCGCGCCCCAGGTGCTGTGGACTTACGAGGCCCCCCAGCGCGGCGGCTTCCTCTCGACCCCCTGGGTCGAGGGGGACGCGGCGTTCGTCTCGGCGGTGCTCACGAGTGGCCTCCGCCAGACGGGCGGGGTCTACGCCGTCAACGCGGCCACCGGGGCGCAGCGCTGGGCGTTCCTCGCCGGCGGGGCGATGCGGCCGGCCGTGTCGGCCCCCGTCCTCGACGGCGGCCGCGTCTACGTCGGCGAGGGGATGCACGCCAACTTCGTCTGCCACCTCTACTGCCTCGACGCCGCGACCGGCCTCAAACTGTGGGCGTTCGAGGTCGGCGACCACGTCGAATCGACGCCGACGGTGCGCGGCGGGGCCGTCTACTTCGCGGCCGGCAACGACGGCGTCTACGCCCTCGACGCGGTCACCGGGGCGCGGCGCTGGCAGTTCGCCGCCGACCTGCACCTCGACGCCAGCCCGGCCGTGGCCAACGGCCGCGTCGTCGCCGGCAGCGGGCCGAGCCGACGCTACAAGTCGCTGCAAGTCGTGTCGCTCGACGCCGAGACCGGGCGGCCGCTGTGGCGCACGCCGGTGCCGCTGCCGGCCTGGGGGTCGCCGCGCGTCGCCGGCGGCCGGGTCTACGTCGGGCTGGGCAACGGCCGCATGACCGAGCCGGCCAGGCCGCCCGAGACGCCGGCGGGGGCGCTGCTCTGCCTCGACGAACTCAGCGGCCGCGAGCTTTGGACAGTCCCCGCCGGCGACGCCGTGTTCCAGCAGCCGACGCTCGACGGCGGCCGCGTCTACTTCGGCTCGCGCGACGGCTTCCTCTACTCGGCCGACGCGCAGTCCGGCGCGGACGTCCGCAAGGTCGCGGCCGGCGGCCCGGTCATCGCCCCGCCCGCGGTCGGCGGCGGCCGGGTCTACGTCGTCACGATGGCCGGCCGGCTGACCTGCCTCGACGCGGCCGACTTCGCCGAGGTCTGGCGGCTCGACCTGCGCGAGCGGACGGGGGCCGAAGTCCTGGCGGTCGGCGCGCCGCGGCTGCACGGCGGCCGGCTGTACGTGCCGGCCGAACTCGAGACCGGGGCCGGCCGGACCGCCGCCCTGTACTGCCTCCAACCCTGAACCCCCGAACGCGGAGTCCCCGATGCGAAAAAGAACCCTGGCCCTGGCGGCGGTCGTCGTCGCGGCCCTGACGGCGGTCGTCGTGGCCGCCTACCTACTCGACCCCGACGGCCGCCTGGAGGCCGCCGTGCGCGGCCGGCCGACCTTCTTGGGCCGCTCGGCGACGGCCTGGGCGCGCGACCTCGGCACCGCCGACGACGTGGAGCGGTCGCTCGTGTTCGGCCGGCTCAAGGGCGGCAAGTCGGACGCGGTCCCCG
Source organism: Fimbriiglobus sp. (assembly GCA_025352585.1). GTDB lineage: Bacteria > Planctomycetota > Planctomycetia > Gemmatales > Gemmataceae > Fimbriiglobus. The sequence continues at coordinate 13,141 of JANXTD010000164.1, read as the reverse complement.
TGCTGGCCTGGGTGCTGCGCGCGGCCGACAAGCCCGAGGCGCGGTGGCACGCCGCCGACGTGTTGGGGCAACTCGGGGCCGACGGACGCCCGGCGGCGGGCGACCTGATCGCCGCGCTCGGCGACGCGGACCCGCTAGTCCAGGCGACGGCCCAGAAGTCGCTCGGCAAGCTCGCGCCGGCGGCGGCCGACGCGCTGCCGCCGGAGTTGGGCGGGGTCGTGGCGGCGCTCCAGGCGCGCTTCCCCGACACCGTCGCGATCCGCGCCGCCTCGGACTACAAGCGGCACGCGGCGTCGGCGGTCCCGGCGCTGACGCAACTCTTGACGCACGCCGACCCGGCGGTGCGGTGGAACGCCGCCCGCGCGCTGGGCAAGGTCGGCGACGCCTCGAAGCCGGCCGCCGCGGCGATCGTCGCCCAGATGGCCGACCCCGTGGCCCTCGTCCGCGAGCACGCCGCCGAGGCGCTCGGCGACATCGGCCCGGCGGTCGCGGAGACGGTGCCGGACCTCGCCAAGTGCCTGGCCGACCCCGACTGGAAGGTGCGCCGCGACGCCGTGCGGTCGCTCGGCCAGATGGGGCCGGCCGCCAAGCGGGTGCTGCCGCAGGTGCTGGCGATGGCGGGCGACGCGCAGGCGGAGGTCCGCGAGGCGGCGGCGACGGCGGGGCGCAAGATCGACCCGGCGTCGGCCCGCGAGCCGAAGCCCTAACCGAAACCCTGGCCGCTCACTTCCAGGTGACGCTCTCGACCGACTTGCGGGCCTGGTCGAGGGCCTGCGTGTCGTCGACGTGGTGGGTGACGCACAGGAAGAACTGCCGGTCGCCGCGCGGGAAGGCCACGATCTCGCGCCGCATCTTGGCGTCGGCCTTGACCCCCGCCTGCACGTAGCGCGTGGCGGCGACGCCGCGCACCGTCTCGGCCGTCGGCTGGCCCACGGCGGTCCAGGCCTCCGGCCCCAGCTTGTGCGTCGCGAGGTAGGCGAGCAGGTCCGACCCCGGCGGGGCCTCGGCGGCGTACAGCTCGAACTCGGCGTGGAACTTGTCGGCGGCGTGCCCGTAAGCCGTCAGCCGGATCGGCCGGTCGAGCTTGCCCGGCGGCAGCGTCGTCTTGGCGTAGAGCGTCCACCCCTCGGGCGTCACGAAGGCCACGCCGACCGCGTCGTTCTGGTAGACGGTCTCGTTCGCCAGCGCCGGGGCGCGGGGCCGGTCCTGGCAGCCCGGCGCGGCCGCCAGGCAAGCGGCGAGGCCGAGCGCCGCGACGCGCCGCGTCATTCCCACACCCCGACAACCTCGGCCCCGGCCCGCGTGGCGAGTTGCTGGAGCGTCACCACGTCGATCGAGGTCCGGATCGCGTGGACCGAGCCGTCGCAGAAGGCGAAGTTCGCGACGGCGTGGTGCGGCGTGAAGAAGTCGTACGGCTCGCTCCAGGCGTCGTTGAGCGACTTCAGCCCGACGCGCGCCATCGGCATCGTCGTCGGCGGCATGATGACGGCCGTGTAGACCGGGGCGTTGGGGGTCGTGCGGACCGAGCCGCCGGTGACCGCCCCGACCCAGGGGACTTGCACGAACAGGGCGGGCCGCTCGCCGACGAGCAGCGTGTGGCTCGCGCCGTCGGACACCTCGGGTAGCCGCGTCTTGCTGTTGCGGTACATCACCCCGTTGCCGGCGTCGGGCAGGTCGTTGAGCGGCAGCATCGAGCCGTAGTTCGCGGCGTAGCTGTTGGTCGCCGCGCTGACCACGAGCGTGTTGTCCGCGACGCTCAAGACCTGGAAGACGTCGGCCGCGCGGTCGGCCGGGCAGGTGAAGCTCGGCAGGAGCGTCTCGCGCAGGGCGGCGTTCGACGGGCTGTCCGTGGACTTGGCGCGGTCGAGCGCGCCGGAGGCGTTCTGCTGCTCGAGGTGGGGCAGCAGGTACGTCGCCCAGCCCCAGCCGGGGTCGAAGGGGATCGGGAGGAGCTTGGGCGGGTGGCGGTCCCAGCCGGGCGGCTGCGTCACCCAGGGCATGACCACCGGCACCACCACCGGCGCGACGTACAGGTACGCCGGCGGCAGCACGCCGGTCGCGTCGTGGTGGCCGTGCGCCGCCAGCCCGATCTGCTTCAAGTTGTTCTGGCAGCGCACCCGCGCCGCCGCCTCGCGCACCTTCTGCACGGCCGGCAGCAGCAGCCCGATCAGGACGGCGACGATGCCGATGACCACCAGTAACTCGATGAGTGTGTAGCCGCGTCGCGCCGCCATCGATCGCCCCCGGTTCGAGACTGGCCACCCGCCCCCGCCGTGATCTTACCCGGCGGCGGGCGGCGATCCAAGGGCCATCGCGGCCCCAAAGCGTCCGCCGTCACTTCTTGCGGGTCATCTCCAGTTGCATCACGGCCCGCTCGGTGCCGTCGGGGCTGACGCTGAACTGGCGGTGCAGAATGACCGGCGGGTCGGCGGCGAGGGTCGTGACCGTCTTCGACTTCCGGGGGTCTTTCGGCTCGTCGAGGGACACGCCCCACAGCACGATTCGCTTCTCGTCGAACGGCTCGGCGCTGCGGCGGAACGACATCCGGGTCTGGCGCGAATCGACCCACGTACTCGTGAACAGCCCCGTCGCCGGCTCGAAGCCGATGACGCCGGTGCCGGTCGTCTTGCCGGCCGGGCCGTCGAAGGCGAACTCCGAGGTCAGGAATCGCCCGCCCTGCGTCATCGCCTGGACGCAAGTCCCGCCCGACTTCTTCGGCTCGGCGTCCGGCGTCCGCGGGTAGAAGGTCTTGACCACGTCCCACTCGCCGACGAATTTCGCCAGGAACTTCTGCCCGGCCCCTGGGCCGGACTTGGGCTCGAACTTCTCCTGCGGGTCCTTCTTGTCCCCCGCCGGCGCTTGCCCGAAGGCGGTCGCCGCGAGGTAGGCCGCTGCAAGGAAACCCGCGGCGGGGAACAACCAGCGGAGTTTCGGTGACATGGGTCGCTCCAGGGGTCCGGCGGGAGGGGTCAATTGAGGCCGAGGGACTCGCCGCCGGCGCGGGTGCCGGCGGCGCGCCAGGCGTACGGGTCGATCGAGTTCGACACGGTGCGGACCGAGCCGTCCATCAGCAGGCAGTTCACGACGCCGGTGTGGTAGCTGCGCGAGGTCACCGCGTCGAACGGGATCAGCGTGGCCGACCCCTCGTTCCCGGCGAGCTGATCGACGTCGTTGCCGCTGGAGTGGATCACCTTGGTGTTGGGCGGCAGGACGAACGTGAAGCCGGTGTGGAAGGTCTGGGCCTCCGTCCAGCCGGTGTGGCCGCTGGGGGTGCCGCCGAGGGTGCCGCCGAGGGCCAGCACGTCCGCGGCCGTCGGGTTCGGGATCGGGAAGGTGGCCGGGTTCGAGGCGTTCGACTTGATGAGCCAGGTGTACGCCTTCACCTCGGAGTAGCCGATGGTGTTGCTCAGGCCGTCGGTGAAGGCGGCGACCGGGTTGCCGCCGTTCGGCTGGCTCGTGTAGGTGATCGCCCCGTCGCCGCCGCTGCCGGTCGTCGGGTTCCAGGTCATCCAGGTGCCCACGTTGGCGGCGTAGTTGGCCGGCCAGCGGTTGATGCTGCCGGGGCCGGTCGCGGAGGTGGCGACTTTCATCTCGGACTTGATCTCGCTCGGGCAGACGTACATGGCGATCCGCTGCTTCGTCACGACATCCTGGACGTTGGCGTTGAGCGTGAAGTCCACTTGCGCGTAGGTGTTGCCTTGCTCGATGAGCGGCAGCAGCCGGCTGAGGGCCGACCAGGCGTCCCCCGCGGAAGCGTTGGCGGGGTAGTAGCCCGCCGCCGGGAACTTCTGCCCGATCGACTCGTAGTTGTGCAGCGCCAGGCCGATCTGCTTGAGGTTGTTCGCGCACTTGATCCGCGCCGCCGCCTCACGCACCTTCTGCACGGCCGGCAGCAGCAGCCCGATCAGGACGGCGATGATCGCGATCACCACCAGCAACTCGATGAGCGTGAACGCGTGGCGGGCGGGGCGCATGAGCGGTCTCCGGGGGGGCAAGTCGAAGGGGGCCACCGGGGTGGCGCGAACCTAACACGGTCAAGTCTACCAGCGACGGCGACCGAGGGTAGCGTGTTCCGGTCGGAACGCGACCGATGCGTTCCGGCCGGACCTACGACCCCACCCCCCGCGACTCGTGCTCGCCCCGTGGGGTCGGCGGCTCCGGCGGCGGGGCGGTCGCTTCACGTCGGCCACGCCTAGCGGGGCAGAAGTCCCTCACGTCGTGACTACCAAGGTCGGCTCGGCGATCACAGAGGCCAGCTAGATCAGCGCGAACTCCCGAAGCCTGGCCGACCCCGCCGGGGTTACGGCTTCCGGCCGCCGCCGCCGCCGCCGGTGCCGCCGCCGCCGCCGCCGGTGCCGCCGCCGCCGGTGCTGCCGCCGCTGACGACCTTCACACTCGTCGTGCCCTTCAGCGCGCTGTTGAGGGTCGCCTGCACGCCGACCGTCTGCGTCCCGGCCGCGGGCAGGGTGACCAGGAACACGTGGACGCCGGCGTCGGCCGCCGTGAAGGTATAGTCGGCCGGGACGCCCGACGGGCCGGTGAAGTGGACCTTGCCGACGTACCCGGTGACCGGGTTGCCGAAGGCGTCCACCGCCGACACGGTCAGGGCGAAGGCGACCCCCGCCGTGACGTTCGACGGCACCCCGAAGGCGAAGCCGGCGACCGACGCCGCGAAGACCTGGATGTCGCGCTGGAAGTAGGTCAGCGTCGGCGTCGCCGTGTCGGTCGCCGTGAAGGTCTGGCCGCGCGACGACTTGAAGGTGACGCTGAAAACGTGGCTGCCCGCGTCGGCCGGGGTGAACGTGTACAGCGACAGCATCGCCACTTGCAGGTCGCTGCTGGTGAACGCCAGCGCCCCGCGGTAGCCGGTGGCGACGTTGCCGTAAACGTCGCGGGCGGTGACCGTGACGCTCTGGGCGACGCCGGCCACGGTCGCGGTCAGCGGCGTGACGCCGAGGACCGCCGCCGCGCCCGCCGTCACCACGACGCCGGTCTGCGTGAGCGACATGGCCGGGTTGGCGAGGTCGGCGACGGTGACGCCCTGCGTCCCGGCCCGCGTCAGCGCCACGCTGAAGGTGTAGACCCCGGCGTCGGCCGCCGTGAAGGTGTGCAGCCCGTAGACCGTCGGGTCGGTGCTGGCGACGCGCATCGTCCCGGCGTAGACCGTCGAGACGTTGCCGAAGGCGTCGTAGACCGTGACCTTCATCGACTGCACCGTCCCGGCGACGGCGCTGGTGACCGGCGTGACCGTGAAGCGGACGCCCTGGCCCGGCGTGACGACGACCGACTCGGTGGCGGTCAGGCCGGCCGCGTCGGTCGCCGTGACCGTCTGGGTGCCGATGGTCCGCGGCGTGAGGGTGAAGAAGCCGACGCCGTTGGTGACCGCGCCGTCGGCCGGCACCGTGGCGAGCGGGTCGCTGGTGGTCAGGTGGGCCGTGCCGCTGTAAGTCGTGGCGACGTTGCCGAAGCTGTCGCGGGCGGTGACGGTCACGACCTGCGGCGAGTTGACGAAGCCGCCGCCGCCGGACAGGCTCAGCGTCACGGCGGTACCGGGAGTGACGGCGACGCCGGCCGTGGTGCCGCTGGCGTTCACCAGCAGGGTGTCGGTCGCGGTGACGGTCTGGGTGCCGGCCGTCCGCAGGGTGACGGCGAAGGTGCGCGTCCCGGCGTCGGCGGCCGTGAAGGCGGTGTTGGCGGGCAGGCCGGCCTGGGCGTCGGTGCTGGCGAAGTGGACCGTGCCGACGTACGACGGGGCGGCGTTGCCGAAGGCGTCGAAGGCCGCGACCGTGACGGCGGTCGCCGGGTCGCCGGCCGTGGCGGTCGCCGGGGCCGCCACCTGGAAGCGGGCCGCCGCCGCCGGGGTGACCGTCACCGCCGTCGCGGCCGACGGCAGGAACGGCGACGTGGCGGTGAGCGTCTGGACGCCGGCCGTCAGCAGCACCCCGGCATTGGCGACGGTGTGAACCCCGGCGTCGGCGGCGGTGAAGGTGTACGAAGTCGCGACGGCGGGGTTCAGCGGGTTGGTAAAGCCGACGGTGCCGAGGAAGTTCGCGGCGACGTTGCCGTTGGCGTCGAGCGCGGTGACGGTCACGGGGAACGCCAGGCCGGCGACGGCGGTGGCCGGGGCGCTGAGGGCGAATTGCGTGGCGCTGCCGAGCAGCGCGTGGTCGTTGGCGGCGTTGGTCATCGTGGTGGCGACCGCGCCGAACCCGGTGGCCACGGCGTCCGCGGCCCCGTCGCCGTTGAAGTCGCCGACCGCCATGTAGTTGCCGCGGAAGCCGAGGTTGGCCGTGGAGGCGTAGAAGGAGCCGTCGCCGCGGCCGAGTTCGACCTTGCCGTCGGACCCGAGGATGTCGAGGTTGCCGTCGCCGTTGAGGTCGGCCGCGTTGAGTTCGGAGGCGTTGCCGCCGGCGAGGGCGTAGGATTGGGCCGGGCCGTAGGTGCCGTCCGGGTTGCACAGCAGGACCGTCATCTGGTTGCCGATGTACGAGTTCATCACGCAGACGTCGGGCAGGCCGTCGTTGTTGAAGTCGCCGAGGGTCTCGCGGTACGGGGCGGTGCTGGCGTAGTAGCTGTGCGGGGCCTGGAACGTGCCGTCGCCGTTGCCCTTCATCGTGTTGACGCCGCCGGCGCTGTTCTGGTTGGCGACGACGAGGTCGAGCTTGCCGTCCCGGTCGAGGTCGGCCACCTTCACGTCGGCGGCCCCGGACCCGGCCGGGAACGACAGGGCCGGCCCGAAGGTGCCGGTGCCGGTGTTCATCAGGACGAACGCGCTGCCGGTGCCGACCGACGACACGCCGACGAGGTCGAGGCTGCCGTCGGCGTTGAGGTCGCCGACCGCGAGCCGGTTGGCGTAGCTACCGGTCGGGTACGGGACGCGTGGCTGGAAGGTGCCGTCGCCGTTGCCCAGGATCACGTCGATGGAAGTCCCGCCGATCGAGTTCGCGGCCAGGTCGAGCTTGCCGTCGCGGTTGAAGTCGCCCGTGACCATCGCCCACGACCCGGCGGTCGAGCTACTCACGACCAGCGGCTGGAAGGTGCCGTCGCCGTTGCCGAGCGTCGTGGTGATGGTGTTGTTGAGGTTCGAGACGACGAGGTCTTGCTTGCCGTCGCCGTTGAAGTCGCCGACGACGACCGTCCCCTCGGAGGCCCCTGCCGGGACGCCCACCGGCGTCAGGAAACTCGGCAGGGCCCGGCCTTCGAGGGCCTCGACCCCCAGCCGGGCGCGGGTCGGGGCCTTGGGCGTCGCCGCGTGGCGGTAAGGGCGGGACCGGCTCGGGAACAGGCTGCGGATCCAGGAAACGGGCATCGGGAGACTCCAGGACGGGGGCGAGAGGGGCGAAAATCATGTCGTCACCCGAGGAATCAACATCCGCGCGGCGACGGGACACGGAATTCCCCGATCCGGGCGATTCTCCCGATTCTTTGTCCCGTCGCCGCGCCGCCGCGGATTCCTCGGGTGCGGGCGAATCCCCGCGACAAGTGTCATGGCTCACCCCCCTGATTTCCTCCCTGCGAGTCCCCGTATGTCCAAGCTCCCCACGGTCAGGCTGCACCTGACGGCGTTCGAGGACCGGCTCGTGCCGGCCTCGTTCGGCACCATCTCGCCCGACTCGATCAGCGTCAGCCCCGACGACGGCGGCGTCCCGCGCGTCGAGATCGTCAACCCGGCGACCGGCGAAACCACCGGCACGATCCAAGCGTTCGAGGACTCGTTCCGCGGCGGCGTCCGCTCCGCGCTCGGCGACGTGAACGGCGACGGCGTCCGCGACATCGCCATCGTGCCCGGCCCCGGCGGCGCGCCGCGGCTGCGCGTGATCGATGGCGCGAGTGGCGCGACGCTGATCGACCTGAACGTCTACGAGGACACCTTCCGCGGCGGCCTGTACGTCGCGCTCGGCGACGTGAACGGCGACGGCAAGGCCGACATCGTCACCGGCACCGGCGACGGCGGCGCGCCGCGGGTGCGCGTCCTCGATGGCGCGAGCCTCGGCAAGAACGTGCTGCGCGACTACTTCGCCTACGAGACGACGTTCCGCGGCGGCGTGCTCGTGGCGACCGGCGACGTGGACGGCGACCGCCGGGCCGACGTGATCACCGGCACCGGCGTCGGCGGCGGCCCGCGGGTCGTCTCGTTCGCCGGCTCGGACAACCACGTGATCCAGAACTTCTTCGCCTACGAGGACAGTTTCCGCGGCGGCGTCCAGGTCTCGGCCGGCGACGTGGACGGCGACGGCCGCGACGACATCATCACCGGCACCGGGCCGGGCGGCGGGCCGGTCGTCCGCGTCATCGGCAGCTCGAACAACCAGACGCTGTTGCAGTTCCTCGCCGACGACTCGACGTTCCGCGGCGGGGTCGCCGTCGATGCGTCGGACGTCAACGGCGACGGCCGCAAGGATGTCATTACCCGCACGCGCCACGGCACAAGCGTGAGCGTCAACGCCTTCGACAACCGCGGCGGAACCCGCGTCCGCAGCTTCAGCCGCGAGGTCGAGGACGCCACGCCGGTCGCCGGCCCGACCAACAGCCCGCCTACGGGAGCGACCGGCGACTCGAACAGCGGGTCAGGCAAGAACACGTCGCTGGTCGCGTCGAAGGTGGACGGGGCTGTCACGGCCATCGACGCGGTCGGCGCGACGGTGACGGTCACGCCGCCGGCCGGGGCGGCGGTCGCGGCCAAGCTCGGGCCGACGACGAAGGTCGAGCGCAACGGCAAGCACGCGAAGCTGTCGGAGTTCAAGGCCGGCGATGCGGCCGAGGCGAAGCTGGGCAGCGACGGCGTCGCCCTGACCGTCGAGGCGACCGGGGCGTAACGAGCGCGTCCGAACGTCTTCAACCCGAGGTGCTTCATGGGGTCGGGCTTGGTGTCGCGGTACGGACAGCGTAAAATGAAAAGTGTCGCCCTCATGTTCCGACGCGGGAGGCCGACGTTGCCGGACGAGCCGGAATTCCGCGACCTCATCCGCCGGGTGCGCGACCGCGACCCCGACGCGGCGGAGGAACTCGTCCGCCGCTACGAGGGCGTCATCCGCCGGGTGATCCGCATCCGGCTGCGCGACGCCGGCGTGCGCCGGCTGCTCGACTCGACCGACATCTGCCAGTCGGTCCTCGCCAGCTTCTTCGTCCGCACGGCGTTGGGGCAGTACGAGGTTGACACGCCGGCGCAACTGCTGAATTTGCTCACTACGATTGCGCGGAATAAGCTCGTCAACCAGGCCAACCGCCTGAAGGCCGGGCGGCGCGACATCCGCCGCGACGCGACCGCCGACGGCCTGGCCCCGCGCCTCGCCGACGACGCCTCGGACCCCAGCGAGCAGGCGTCGGCGCGGGAGCTGTTGGAGAAAGTCCGCGGCGGCCTCGACCCCGCCGAGCGCCACCTGGCCGAGCAGCGGGCGCTGGGCCGCACCTGGCAGGAACTCGCGGACGAACTCGGCGGCACCGACGTGGCGCTGCGCAAGAAGCTGACGCGGGCCTTGAACCGCGTCATGACCGAACTCGGGCTGGGGGACGACGGCGATGCGTGACCGCGTGCAGACCCCGCTCGACGACGCCCTCGACCGGCAGAGCCGCGCCTGGCTCGCCGGCGGCCGGCCCACCATCGACGAGTTGACCGGCGGCTCGCCGCTGCGCCTCGACGCCGAGGCGCAACTCGACCTGATCTACAACGAAGTCGTGCTGCGCGAGGAACTCGGCGAGCTGCCGGCAGCGGCGGAGTACGTCTCGCGGTACCCCAACCTGCGCCGCGACCTCGAACTGCACTTCGAGGTCCACCGGGCGATGGCCGACGAGGCGCTCTCCGTGACGCCGCGGCTCGACGGCACGACGCTGGCCGACGACGACGCCACGCCGGCCGTCGCGCTGCCGCAGTTGCCGGACTACGAGATTTTGCACTTCCTCGGCCGCGGCGGCATGGGGGTCGTTTACAAGGCGCGGCACCGCCGCCTGCGCCGCCACGTCGCCTTGAAGATGTTCGAGCCGGGCCGGGTGCCGTCGCCGCGGGAGGTGATGCGCTTCCGCGCCGAGGCCGAGGCGATCGCGCGGTTGCAGCACCCCAACGTCGTGCAAATCTTCGAGGTCGGCGAGTGGGCCGGGCTGCCGTTCCTCGCGCTCGAACTGGCCGAGGGCGGCACGCTGGCGCAGCGGCTCCAGCAGTTGCCGTATACGCCGACGGCCGCCGCGGCACTGATCGAGACGTTGGCGCGGGCGGCCCACCACGCCCACGAGTTCGGCATCGTCCACCGCGACCTGAAGCCGGCCAACGTGCTGTTTGCCGCCGACGGCACGCCCAAGCTCACCGACTTCGGCCTCGCCAAAGTCTTCGGGGGCGACGACGACGCGCCGCGCGACGCCACCCGCACCGGCGACCCGATCGGCACGCCGCGCTACATGTCGCCCGAGCAAGCGGCCGGCCGGCACGACGCCAGCGGGCCGGCGACCGACGTGTACGGCCTCGGCACGATGCTCTACGAGTGCCTGACCGGGCAGGTGCCGTTCATGGCGACGAGTGTGGTCGAGACGCTCGACCTGATCCGCTCCGCCGAGCCGCGCTCGCCGCGCCGGTTGCAGCCGTCGGTGCCGCGCGACCTCGAGACGGTCTGTTTGAACTGCCTGCACAAGGAGCCGGCGCGGCGCTACGCCAGTGCCCTGGCCGTGGCCGACGACCTGCGGCGGTTCCTCGACGGCAAGCCGATCACCGCGCGGCCGACGCCGGCGTGGGAGCGGGCGGGCAAGTGGTGCCGCCGCCGGCCGACGCACGCCGCGCTCCTCGCCGTCGCCGCGACGCTGCTCGCCGGGGTGGCCGTCGCCGCGGCCGTGGGCGACCGACTCGAGCGGCAGCGCGTCGAGGGCGTGCGGACCCTCGTGGAGCGGCTGGCGGCGGAGGGTCAGGACGCGCTCGCCCGCCAGGACGACGACGTGGCCGAGGCCCGCTTCCGCGAGGCGTGGATTCAGGTCCAAGGGGAGCCGGCGCTGCGCGACTACCAGACCGGCGTCGCCGGCTGGCTCGACCACAGCCGCCGCGCCGCCAACCGCCAGCGCTGGGCGCAGCGCGTCCCGCCGCGCGAATACGACGACCTGCGCGACGAGGCGTTGTTGCGCAGCCTGCTGCTCGAGCCGCGCCGCCCCGACGCGGTGGCGACGGCGCGCGAGGCGGTCGCAACGGCGCTCGCGTTGACCCTGCCCGACGACCCCGGCTGGCGGCACGAGCGCGGCCAACTCGCGCTGCTCGACGCCGACCTGATCGCCCACGAATCCGGGGCCGCCGCCGCGCTGGCCCGCCTCGACGAACTGGCCGGCTACTCGTCACGCCCCTTCCACGGCCGCCGCGCCGACCACCTCGACCGCCTCGGCCGCGCTGAGGAGGCAACCGCCGAGCGCCGCTGGGCCGACGCCCTGCCACCCGACATTGTCGCTGAGCGCTTCCTGGCCGGCACCGACCGCGTCCGCCGCCGCGATTTCGCCGCGGCCGCCCTCGACTTTGAAGCGGTGCTAGACGCCGAGCCGGCGCACTTCACCGCCCGGCTCTTCCAGGCGGTCTGTGCCATGCACTTGAAGCGCCCGGCCGAGGCCCGCGTGGGGCTGACGGCGTGCGTCGCTCAGCGGCCACGCTTCGGCTGGAGCTACCAGTTCCGCGGCCGGTGCGCCGAGCAGTCGGGCGACCCCGCCGCCGCCCGCCGCGACTTCGACCGCGCCGCCGAGTTGCAGGCCGGCCAGGGTACCCCAGGTGAGGAACGCCGATGACCCGACCCCGCCGACCGCGCGGCTTCACGCTCATCGAACTGCTCGTCGTCATCGCCATCGTCGCGATCCTGATCGGGCTGCTACTGCCGGCCGTGCAGAAGGTCCGCGAGGCGGCGACGCTAACGCAGTGCCGCAACAACCTGCGCAACCTCGGGCTGGCGTGCCACAACTTCGAGAACGCCCACGGCTGCTACCCGCGCAGCACGACCCGGCCGCGCGGCACCACCCCGGTCGGCGGCGAGCCGGCGGGCAACCTCAGCAACTGGAACAGCGGCACCTACGAGTCGTGGGTGCGTGAGCTGACCCCGCACATCGAGCAGCCGAACGCCCGCGTGCAGGACGCCGTGCGCGTGCTGGGCTGCCCGGCCGACCCGCGCGGCACGGACTACCGCGTCCCGGCCTACGGCTTCACCTGGTACGTCGGCACCTACTCGAACCCCGCGACCGTCAACAACGGCATCCTCGTGGACGACGCCAAGTCGAAGACCGTTCTCAAGGTCACGACGCTGTCGGTGACCGACGGGACTAGTTACACCCTGCTACTCGCGGAGCGGCCGCCGCCGGCCGACGGCCAGTGGGGCTGGTGGGACTCGGCCTGCTGCACTGTCGATGTCCTCACACCCGTGCGCGGCGAGCGCAAGACCTACAGCAACGGCGTCAACGGCAAGTGCCCCGACCCGGCGCTGTACGGTCCGGGCCGCGTGGACGACAACTGCGCGTTTCACGCCCCGTGGTCGTTCCACACGCCCGGCGGCCACTTCGCGATGGGCGACGGCAGCGTGCGGACGATCACCTACGCCGCCGGCAACCAGCCCGCCGCCGGCGCGAGCGTCCTGGAGGCGCTGGCGTCCCGCAGCGGCGGCGAAGTCGTGAGCGCGGAGTAGGGGCGGGGGGTCTTGCGTTTCGCTCGGCGGCCGGTTAGGGTATCCGCACCTAGTGTCCCGAGTCGGAAGTCCGCTCGCAAACCTTCTTGATGCGGTCCAGGATCGAGTCGGCGTCGGCAACCCACGCGAACGGCTTCGGGTCGGCGTTGTGGCGGGCGATGTAGCTTTCGATCGCCTCCTCCAACGCCGCCACACTCCTGAACGCGCCCCGGCGGATCCGCTTCTGGGTGATCTCCGCGAAGAATCGCTCCACCTGGTTGAGCCACGACGCACTCGTCGGCGTGAAGTGCAGCACGTACTCCGGGTGCCGCAGGAACCACGCCTTCACCGACGGCGTCTTGTGCGTCGCGTAGTTGTCCAGCACGACGTGCACGGCCACCCCCGGCTCCCGAACCAGGGCCGCGTCCAGGTGGTCGAGGAACCCGATGAACTCCTGCTGGCGGTGCCGCCGCAGGCACTTCCCGATCACCCTGCCCGTCGCCACCTCCAGCGCGGCGAAGAGCGAGGTCGTCCCG
>JANXTD010000536.1 GCA_025352585.1 Fimbriiglobus sp. | reverse complement strand
CGGGGATGCAGACGCCGACGCGCAAGCCGAGGGGCCAGGAGTTGACGGATCGCCAGAAGCGCGGGAACCGGCGGGTGAGTCGGCGGCGGATCGTGGTCGAGCACGGGATCGGGAAGATGAAGATCTGGCGGATCGCGGCGGAGCGGTACCGGAACCCGCGGCGGCGGCACACGCTGATGTTCAAGAACGTGGCGGGGCTGCACAACCGGATGTTCGCCGAGTGAGCCGAGGGACGAGCCGCTGGGCCCGCACGACCACACCCGAAACCGCCCCACCCCTATTGCGCAGCAGGTCTATTGTTTTACCCCACCTTGTACTTCGTTGCCGCGTCGCCCAGCTTCAACCCCAGGCCCGGTGTCGTTGGTGGCGCGAGTTTGCCGGCGTCGATCGTCGGGCCGCCGGCGAACAGCGCGTCGCACCAACTGACGCGGTCGATCAGCGTGACCGCCGGGAGGGCCGCGCCCAGGTGCGCCGTCACTTCGGGCATCCGCACGGGGCAGACGGCCAGGCCGTGGGCCTCGGCGACGGCGGCGATCTTCAGGAGTGCCGTGACGCCGCCGACCTTGCCCAGGTCGGGGCGCAGGATGCGGGCCAGGCCGTCGCGGCTGACGCGGGTGAAGTCCTCGCGGCGGTCGAAGGTGCTGCCCACGGCCAGCGGGATTTCGAGCTTGTCGGCGAGCCGGGCGTAGCCGGTCGCGTCGGCGGGGTTGATGGGGTCCTCGAACCAGTCGATGCCCTGGTCCTGGAAGAAGTGGGCGAGGGCGAGGGCGGTGTTCAGGTCGTAACGGCCGCCGGCGGCCAGGCCGATCCAGGCGTCCTCGCCGACGGCATCGTGCAGTTCGCGGGCGCGGTCGGCGTCGCCCTCGACGTTGGCCGTGCCGATCTCCAGGCGCACGCCCATCGCGCCGACCTTGAGCGCCGCCTGGGCCGACTTCGTCGCGTCCTCGGCGTCCCAACTGGTCCCGACGGTATCCGACGTGAAGAACGGCGACCCCGCCCGTGCCCCGCCCAGGTAGGTCGAGAGCGGCACGCCGGCGGCGGTCGATTTGGCGTCCCACAGGGCCATATCGACGGCGGAGTAGGCGCGGGCGGCATACCCGGCGAAGCCGACTTCGCGGAAGTGGAACTCGGCCTTCGAGAGCAGCCGCTCCGTGTCGTGGGCCGACTCGCACATGACGAGGTGGACGACTTCGGTCAGGATCGCCGCCCGGACCGCCTCGGCACCCGGACCGGTCAGAGTGGTGAACCCCAGCCCAGTTCCCGCCTCAGTCGTGAGGGCAACGACGAGCGCGTCGATGAAGGCGGGCGGTGTCGGCCGCGGATTGCCCGACAGGGGCACCCGCTGCCGGCGCGGCAGGGGGACGCGGTAGTGGTCGCAGGTCAGATTCAGGATGCGCACGGGGTGACTACTCGCCGAGGTAGGCCGCCCGCACGCGCGGGTCGGTCAGGAGGACGCTCGCGGCGTCGGTCATCGTCACGCGGCCCGTCTCCAGGACGTAACCGCGGTGGGCGAACTTGAGCGCCATCCGGGCGTTCTGCTCGACGATCAGCACCGACATGCCTTGCTGATTCAAGTCGCGGATGACTTCAAAAATCTGCACGACGATCTGGGGTGCCAAGCCCAGCGACGGCTCGTCGAGCATCAGCAGCTTCGGCCGCGCCATCAGGGCGCGGGCAATCGCGAGCATCTGCTGCTGGCCGCCGGAGAGCAGCCCCGCCGCCTGGTGCTTGCGTTCGCCGAGGATCGGGAACATCGCGAACGACTTGGCGAGGTCGGCGGCGATGCCGGGGCGGTCCTTGCGGGTGAACGCCCCCATGTTGAGGTTTTCGAGGACCGACAGCCGCGGGAAGATCTTACGGCCCTCGGGCGACTGCGCCAGGCCGCGCCTCACGATTTCGTGCGGCGGCAGCGACTCGATGTGGTCGCCGTCGAAGACGACCGACGAGCCGTTGCGCGGCCGGACGATGCCGGAGAGGGCCATCAGCGTCGTGGTCTTGCCCGCGCCGTTGGCCCCGATCATGGCGACGATCTCGCCGGCGTCCACCGTCAGCGACACGTTGTCGAGGACGTTGACGGGGCCGTAGCCGGCGTTCAGGTTGTCGATGCGGAGCAATGCCATCAGCTCACGTCCTCCTTGCCCAGGTACGCCTCGATCACCTTGGGGTCGCGGCTGACTTCCGCCGGTGTGCCCTCGGCGATCTTGGTGCCGTAATCGAGCACCGCGACGCGGTCCGAAATACCCATGACGAGGTTCATGTGGTGTTCGATCAGCAGCACCGTGACGCCGAGGTCGCGGATCTGGCGAATCAGCCCCATCAGCGCTACGGTCTCGGACGGGTTCATCCCCGCGGCCGGCTCGTCGAGCAGTAGCAGCTTCGGCGTGGTGGCGAGGGCGCGAGCGATTTCGAGCCGGCGCTGGTCGCCGTAGGGCAGACTCTTAGCGAGTTGCCCCGACTTGCCGCACAGGCCGACGAACTTCAACAGCTCGACGGCCCGACACTCCGCCCCCTCCTCCTCGCGGCGAAGCCCGGGTAGCCGCAGGGCCATCGCGAAGACGTTGCTCGTCAGTTGGCGGTCCATGCCGACCAGGACGTTCTCCATCACGGTCATGTCGCGGAACAGGCGGATGTTCTGGAAGGTGCGGGCGATCCCGGCGGCGGCGATGCCGTCCGGCGTGCGGCGGTTTTGCAGCCAGACTACCAGCGACCCGAGCGTGCCCAGCAGCAACCCGCCGAGGCTGGCGTAGAGCATCGTCTTGTGCAGCTTCGACGCCAGTTCGACGGCCGCCGTTTGCGTGGCGAAGTCGGCGCGGGCCGCCGTGGCCGCTTCGAGCGTGGGGTGCTTGCCGAGGGTTTTGCCGTCGAGCGCGGTGACTTCAAACTGCTCGCCGAGGGGGGAAACGCCCGGCCGGCCGCGCAGGTAGTCCATCGCCCCGGTCAGCGACGGGCCGACGGCGTAGCGGGCGTTCGCGTCGGCGAACGGCTTGCGCACCGCGGCCGTCCAGACTTGCTCGACACCGGCCCCGGCGAACCCCGCGAACAGCGCCACGAGCAGGCCGACCAGGACACAGCGGACGAGCACCCACGGCGTCAGCGGCTTGATACGCGGGTCGCCGGCGAACTCGACGCTCCCGGAGGTGGGGGCGTAGATGCCGGTGACGACGTTGAAGACCGTCGTCTTACCCGCGCCGTTGGGGCCGATGACGCTGAAGACTTGCCCCTCCTCGACTGCCAGCGACAGGTCGTTGACGGCGGTGATGCCGCCGAAAGTCATCGTCAAGTGCTTGACGCTCAGCACACTCACGACTGGCCCTCCGGCTCGCGGCGGTTGCCGTGCAGGGTCACGGGGTGGACGGTCATCGCGACGGCCTCGTCGGGGTGCAGTTCGTGCTTGACGCGCGACGACGGGATCAACCCCTCGGGGCGGAAGCGCATCATCAGAATCAGGGCGAGGCCGAAGATGCTGAGCCGCCAGCCGGTGAAGGTGCGGTAGATGCGCGACTCGTTACTCGGGAAGGTCTGCTGGATGGCAGTGTCGAGGATCGGGCTGAGGATGTTGTCGAAGCCGACGAGCAGGAACACGCCCAGCAGCACCCCCGGACGCGAGCCGAGGCCGCCGAGAATGACGCAGCAGAGGATGAACACCGACTTGTTGAAGTCGTAGGCGTCCGGGGCGGCGGTACTTGTGAGCCGCGTGGCGTAGAGCACCCCCGCCATGCCGGCGAGGCCCGCGCCGAGGGCGAACGCGGCGAGCTTGAGCTTCGACGGGTTCAGGCCCATGCAGTTTGCCGCCAACTCGTCCTCGCGCAAAGCAATCCAGGCCCGGCCGAGCCTTGAGCGTTCGAGGTTACTGAGCATGACACTCACGCCGATGAGCAGCAGCAGCGTCAGGTAGTAGAACGGCCGGTAGTCGCCGATCCAGTCGATGCCGACCTCGGGGCCGGTCGGCGGCGGCAGCGGACTCAACCCCTTCGCGCCCGCGGTGACGGCGTCGAGGTTCTTCAGGCCGAAGCGGACCACCTCGCCGAAGCCGAGCGTGACGAGGGCTAGGTAGTCGCCACGCAGCCGCAGCGTCGGTGCCCCGAGCAATAGGCCCAGCAGCGCGGCGACCAGCGTGCCGGCGACGAGTGCGACGACGAAGGGCGCGCCGAACGGGTACGCGCCGACGGTCAGGATGCCGGCGACGTACGCGCCGACGGCGAAGAACGCCGCGATGCCGAGGTGCAGCAAGCCGGTGTAGCCGACGACGACGTTCAGCCCCAGCGCCAGGATGGCGAAGATGAACACCGTCGGCATCTGGTCGCCGAGCGAGCGCTTGGTGAGCGCAAAAAACGACGACTCGAACACCGGCAGGAGCGGGTAGGCGAGCAGCATCGCGAAAATCGCCGGCTCCCAGCCGAGGCGGTACGGCTTCACGGTTACACCTTCTCCCGCGTGCGGCTGCCGAGCAGCCCGGACGGGCGGAACACCAGGATCACGATGAGGATGGCGAACACCAGCGCACTCGTCCAGCGCTCGCCGACGTAGACGCTGCCGAGCGAAACCACGAGGCCAATGATCAGCGCCCCCAGCACCGCGCCGGGGATGTTGCCGATGCCGCCGAGCACAGCGGCCGTGAAGGCGTACAGGCCATTTTGGAAGCCGATCTGGTACGAAATCGTGTTGATGTACAGCCCGTAAGTCACGCTCGCGGCCCCGGCCAACGCCCCGCCGATCGCGAAGGTCGTGGCGATGACGGTCTCGGTGTTGATGCCCATGAGCTTCGCGGCGGTGGGGTTCTGGGCCGTCGCCCGCATCGCCGTGCCGAGGCTGGTGAACTTGACGAACACCGTGAGGGCCACCATCAGAGGCACCGTCACGCCGATGACCATCAAGTCCTTGGCGGTGAAGCGAATCTTCGCCGTCTCGCCGAAGAGGTTGTCGTCGGAGACGAGGTTGGGGAAGTTCACGTCCTGCGAG
This sequence comes from Fimbriiglobus sp., assembly GCA_025352585.1. Taxonomy (GTDB): domain Bacteria; phylum Planctomycetota; class Planctomycetia; order Gemmatales; family Gemmataceae; genus Fimbriiglobus. The sequence continues at coordinate 997 of JANXTD010000536.1, read as the reverse complement.
CCGCCCCAGAAGAGGCCGACGTTCATGAAGATGAAGCTCACGCCGATCGCCGACACCAGCGGGGCCAACTTCGGGGCGTTACGCAGCGGCCGGTAGACGACGCGGTCCACGGCCACGTTGAGCGCCGCACAGAACGGAATCGCGGCGGCGAAGCAGAGCAACACGAACCCGGCGTCGGCGTAGGGGTCGCCGGCCGACTGCACGCCGAACAGGCCGAGGATCGTGAAGGCGACGAACGAGCCGAGCATGAACAGGTCGCCGTGGGCGAAGTTGATCAGCTCCACGATGCCGTAGACCATCGTGTAGCCGAGCGCGATCAGCGCGAACAGTGACCCCTTGGTCAGGCCGATGACGGTGAACTGCAAGAGTGTCAGCCACGGGTCGGTGGCGTCGGCGAACAGCGGCATAACGCGGGCTTCCGGGGGTCGGTTACTTCTTGGCCGGCAGTTGTAAGGCCCGCACGAACTTGAACGCCCCGGTCGTGACGGCGCTGCCGTTGACCGACGCCGTGGAGGTCACCACCGTGCTGCCGCTCATCGTCTGGTTGGTCGTGTCGCCGTTCTCGTCGAAGGACCACACACCCGTCGCCCCCTCGAAGTTTTTGACGGCCAGCGCCGCGACCCGGATGGCGTCGCGGTCCTTGCGGCCGGCGCGGCGGATCGCTTCGAGGGTGACCAGCGCCGCCTCGTAGCCGTAGGTGGCGTAGGCGTCGGCCGGCGGGGACTTGTAGAGGGCCGTGTACTTCTCGACGAACTCCTTGCCCTTGCCCTTCGTCAAGGCGTCGATCGGCAGGCCGCCGAAGGTGGCGTAAAACTTCAGCTTGTCGAAGGTCTCCGCGCCGTTGGTGTTGATCATGGCCTGCTCGAAGCAGCCGTCCGGGGCCATCATCGGGCACTTCAGGCCGACCTTGACCATGTCCTTGAGCAGTTGCCCGGCCTTGGTCTGCGTCGTGCCGCCGAAGTAGACCAGGTCGGGGTTCAGTCCCTTGATGGTCGTC
>JANXTD010000125.1 GCA_025352585.1 Fimbriiglobus sp. | reverse complement strand
AAAGGACCGCATCGGCATCGGCACCTTCCAGCCCAAGGACGAGAAGAACCAGGACTCGACCGAGTTGACCGGGGACATCAACTACCGCAAGATCGCCGAGTACGGCAGCGACTCGGACCCACGCAGCTTCAACTTCGACGGCGAGTTGAACATCGCCAACCGCGGGATTGTCGAGTTCATCGAAGTCTTGAAGCTCGACGTGGCGTTCTTGTACGACCTGCTCGGGGCGAGCCAGGAGCACAAGATCAAGCCGAAGAAGTTCGCGCAGACGGACATCGACGAGGTCATCATCGCCCACACCAACGAGCCGGAGTACAAGCGGCTCCAGTCGAACGAGTTCATGGAGGCGTTGCGCGACCGCACCGTCAAGATCGACATCCCCTACGTGACGCGGTTGAAGGACGAGGTCCGCATCTACGAGAAGGACTTCAACGAGGCCAAGGTGAAGGGCAAGCACATCGCCCCGCACACGATCGAGGTCGCGGCCATGTGGGCCATTTTGACCCGACTCAACGTGCCGAAGCATGCGGGGTTGACGGTCATGCAAAAGATGAAGCTGTACAACGGCAAGACGATGCCCGGCTTCAGTGAGGACAACGTCATCGAGTTGAAGCGTGAGGCGTTGCACGAGGGGATGACCGGCATTAGCCCGCGTTACATCCAGGACAAGATCTCCAACGCGCTGGTGGCCCACCCGGACGAGGACAACATCAACCCGTTCATGGTGATGAAGCAGCTCGAAGAGGGCTTGCGGCACCACGCCCTCATCAAGGACGACGACCAGTACCGGCAGTTCAAGGAATTGTTGTCGGTAGTCCGCGAGGAGTACGAGGATGTCGTCAAGAACGAGGTCCAGCGGGCAATTGCGGCCGACGAAGAGGCGTTGACGCGTCTGTGCGGCAACTACATCGACAATGTCCGGGCTTACACGCAGCGCGAGAAGGTCCGCAACCGCTACACCGGCGACTACGGCGAGCCGGACGAGCGGCTGATGCGCAGCGTCGAGGAGAAGATCGACATCCCCGAGGGCCGCAAGGACGACTTCCGCCGGGAGATCATGAACTACATCGGGGCCTTGTCACTCGACGGCAAGAAGTTCGACTTCCGCACCAACGAGCGGCTGCAAAAGGCCCTCGAACTGAAGCTGTTCGAGGACCAGAAGGACACGATCAAGCTGACCAGCCTCGTCAGCAACGTCGTGGACCGGGCGACGCAGGAGAAAATCGACGTGGTGAAGGCTCGCCTGATCCGCAACTACGGCTACAATGACTCGAGTGCGACGGACGTGCTGAACTTCGTGGCGAGCATTTTCGCCCGCGGTCAGACCAAGAAATAGCGAGACAAGTGAAGATAGCCCCGTCGGGGTTTGGATGGGTGGGGGCCTGACCGGCTTGAGGCCGTGAACTTGGTCAGGTCGGAAGAAGCAGCCATAAGCGTTCAAGAGCGCGGCTCAGGGCACCCCCACTCAACCACTCCCCGCCGGGGCATTTTCGTTCACTTCGCGGCACGGAGAACAGCCTAACCGCGGAGGAGCAGAGTAGTGGATAAGACCCAAACATTTGAGTTTGGTCTTCCCCGCTACTCTGCTCCTCCGCGGTTAGGCTGTTTTCGATTAGCCCCCGCCCCCGTAACCTGTGCGTTCCCACCTGCGCCCACGTTTCGGAGTCCCCGCGTGTCGAACCAGCCCCCGCCTACCCGTCCGCTGTCGCTCGTCACCCGCGTGCTGGTGCTGACGGTCGCCGCCATCGGCTTCCTGTTCGACACCTACGAACTGCTCATGTTCCCGGTTATCGGCGGCAGTGCGCTGAGTGAACTGCTGCAAAGCGCGCCGGGCAGCGACATCGTCCGGCTGTGGTCGGGGCGGATGCTCTGGATCGCGGCGCTGTGCGGCGGCGTCTTCGGCCTGCTGGGCGGCTACCTCATCGACTTGCTCGGCCGCAAGCGGGTGATGGTCGGCAGCATCCTGCTGTACTCGCTGTCGCCGGTCGCGGCGGCGTTCAGCACGGAACTCTGGCAACTGGTGCTGTTCCGCTCGACGACGTTCATCGGCGTCTGCGTCGAGTTGGTCGCGGCGGTGACGTGGCTGGCGGAACTGTTCCAGGAGAAGCGGTCACGCGAACTGGCCATCGGCTGGACGCTGGCGACCGCGTCGCTCGGCGGCATCCTCGTGACGGAAGTCTTCAACCTCATCGTCGCCTCGGCCCGCGCCGGGACGCTGCCGGCCCTGCCGATCGCGTTCCCGGAAGGCCATGACCCGACCAACGTCGCCTGGCGGTACACGCTACTCACGGGGTTGGTGCCGGGGCTGCTCATCTTGCTGTTGCTGCCGTTCGTGCCGGAGAGCCGCGTCTGGGCGGAGCGAAAGCGGGCCGGGACGTTGCGCCGGCCGAACTTCGGCGAACTCTTCTCCGGCGGGCTGCTCAAGACGACGCTCGTGACGACGCTGCTGTCGGCGTGCGGCTACGCGGCGGCCTTCGGGGCGCTGCAACTCACGCCGCTGCAAATGGTCCCCGGCTTGCCCGCGCTCCAGGGCGTCCGCGCCGAGAACGCCGACGCCGTGAAGGCGGCCCAGGCGAAGCTGAAGGCGACCGCGGACGGCACGCCCGAGGCCAAGAAGGCCGCCGCCGGGGCGCTCGCGAAGGCGATGGCCCCGGAGCGGCAACTGACCGAGGAGTACCGCGGCAACATCCAGCGCTGGCAAGAGATCGGCGGGCTGACGGGGCGAATCCTGCTGGCGTCGCTACTGATCTTCGTGCCGAGCCGGCTGCTGTTGCGCTTCTTCCTCGTCCCCGGCGTCGTGCTGTTCCCGCTGACGTACCTCGTGCTGTACCAGGGCGACTACAACACCTTCGCGCTGGGCATCTTCTGCTGCGGCCTCGTGACGGTCGCGCAGTTCAGTTTCGTGAGCGAGTTCTTGCCGAAGGTCTTCCCCGTCCACCTGCGTGGCACCGGCGGCAGCTTCGCCACCAACGTCGGCGGCCGGATGCTCGGCACGATGGCGGCGACCTTCAACACGGAGATCCTGTCGGGCTTCTTCACTGGCGGGAACCCCATCCAGGTCGCCACGGCCGCGGCAATCATCGGCGGCACGGTCTACGTCGTCGCGTTGGGGCTGTCGTTCCTGCTGCCGGTGCCGAAGGACGAGGCGTAGTTCTTGTTAGCCGGACGCGCGAGCGACGGGAGCAAATCCCGGTGGATGATGTTCGTGGAAGGCGACGGTTTTGTCGTCCCCCATCGGCACTGTCCACCGGGATTTGCTCCCGTCGCTCGCGCGTCCGGCTAACAAAACCGTTGGCTACTCGATCGCCTTCGAGTTGCCGGCGGTGTA
>JANXTD010000035.1 GCA_025352585.1 Fimbriiglobus sp. | reverse complement strand
GCCGAAGCGATATGTTGAACGCATGTCGCCGCCTTTCCCCCACCGCGCCCTCGTCTACGGCGTTGCCGGCGTCGCCGCCGCGGTGCTGACCCTGCTGACCGTCGGCGTCGTCGCCGCGGAGAACAAGGGGGCTTACGAACTCGTCAAGGACCTGTTCGTGCCGCTCGTGTCGCCGCTCGTCGCGGTGCTCATCCCCGTCACCGTGCTGTTCCTGATCCCGCAGAGCCAGAGTCGCCAGAGGCTCGCGCTCGACCTGTGCGCGCAATACTTCGCCGAGGAGATGCGCGACGCCCGCAACGTCGCCTGGCAGCACTTCGTCACCGAGCAGACGCAACTGCCGCCCGTCCGCCGCGCGGAGCGCCTCGTGCAGTTCCTCGACTACCACACCAGCCACGACTTCCACCGCAGCATCACGCCCGAACTCGACGAGACGTTCCAGAAGGCCGCGCGCGTCCTCGACTTCTTCGCCCTCGTCAACGGCTGCGTCAAGCGCGGCGTCGCCGACGGCGACATCGTCAAGGATTTCCTGCTGTTCTACTACCTCTGGTGGCGTGACGAGATCATGGACCCGCTGCGGCGCACCCGCCGGCTGCTCACCGACAACCCCAAGGTCCGGCCGACGTGGTGGGTGCCGCTCACGCACCTCGACGCGCTCGCCGGCCCCGGCGGGGCGTCGCCGGCGCGGAAGGCCGGCGAGCCGTGACGCCCGACCCGCCGACGCACGCGCAGTACCTCGAACTCGCGGAACTCGCGGGCGGGTTCGTCCACGAGATCAAGAACCACCTCAACACGCTGTCGCTGAACCTGCAACTGCTCGGCGAGGACCTCGAAGAGGCGGCGACGCCGACGGAGCGCAAGGCCCAGCAGCGCGTCGCCCGGCTCACCGACGACTGCCGGCGGCTCGTCGATTTGTCGAACGACTTCCTGCGGTTCGCCCGCGCCGCCGAGATGCACACCGCCCCGACCGACCTGGGCGAAGTGGTCGCCCGCATGGTCGATTTCCTCGCGCCGACGGCCCGCGTGCAGGGGGTCGAGGTCAACTGGTTCCCCGCCGACTTGCCGCTGGTCAAGCTCGACGCCGAGATGTTCGAGAAGGTGCTGCTGAACCTGATGCTGAACGCCGAGGACGCGATGGAGGCCGGCGGCACGCTGACGTTGCAAGCCCGCACGGCCGGAAACGACGCGGTCGAGTTGGACGTGATCGACACCGGCTGCGGCATGACGCCGGAGCTGGCGGCGCGGGCGTTCCAGCCGTTCGTGACGACGAAGTCCGGCGGCACCGGCCTGGGACTGGCGACCGCCCGCAAGATCGTCGAAGCCCACGGCGGGGCGATCACGTTGCAAAGTGAGCCGGGCCGCGGGACGAAGTTCACGATCCGCCTGCCGCGGGCATGACGCTACCCCAGCAGCCAATCGACGGCGAGCCGCCAGCCGGGCACCGCCGGCTCGGCGTCGGCCTCGCTGCCCGCCGCGAAAACAGCCGGCTCCGGCTCGCCGGGGCGGTAGCTGCGGACGACCCCGGCGCGGGGGTCGACGTCCCAGACGACGGCGGTGCCGGCCTCGAAGTAGTCGCGTCGCTTGGCCGCCATCTCCGCCTCGGCCGCCGGCCCGGAGTCGCTTTCGCTGCGCACCTCCGCGGCGAAGTCGGGCGGCCCGGCGACGAACTTCATCAAGTTGGCCGGCAGCGGCCCCGTGTAGTACGCCGCGTCGGGCGAGAACGACTCGCGGCCCGACCGCAACTCGCGCACCGCGAACCCCATATTGTCGGTGAGGGCGTATCCCCGCCCCGCCTGATCCACGTAGTCGGCCAGCCGGCGGAAGATGCGCCCCGCGACGATGTTGGGCCGGTGCCCGGTCGCCGGGAGTGCGACGACTTTGCCAGCAATGAGTTCGGCCTTGCCGTCGTGCCGGGCCAGGTCCGCCAGGGTGGCCTAAGGGGGCCGCGACCATCGCGTTCATGCGGCGACTCCGTCAATGCATTGTTACCTAGTATCAAGCCAGGCTACTGTCCAGCATCCTTTTGCGTACAGGATGCTGTAGCCTTTGGTAGCCACGTTGTTCTAACAGCTTAATTTTTGCGGGAGTAGTTTTGAATATTTTGGCACATTCAGCATATGTATATATGTATCCGCCGCCTATGCCTGTACGAAGTTTAATGATTTCTCGTTCGCGATATGGCAATGTGAGCAAAACTCCCTCAACAATGCCCGCTTGGCTAATTTTATCCTCAGGCGTCATGCTGGAGACTATTATCTCATAGTGTACCGCACAGTATTTTGAAAACACATTGCGCAGCGCCATGCAACCCGGATGGGAGCAATAGCAATCGTCTTTAACGTCTGGCCGAATAATTTTTTCAGTTACAGACAAAATCACGCCATCACTCAATGGCATGCTATCTATTATTTCAACGGCAACTATCCTATTTTTAGCCGGCGTGTCTGCATAACTGAACACGTGATCAAGTGATATACAGTATTTCGTGGTTATAGGAAAATCAGTACGATGCATTTGATGCAACATATGCATTTTAGACTCTACACAACCGAAGTCTGTGACATTCTCTGAACAAAAGTACAGCTCTGAATTTGTCAATCCCTCTGGCATAAATGTAGATAAATGATCAGCAAGAGTCTCGAGTATGCAAGCGTCTGAATGCGAAGCATTCGACTGCCTAGGCATCCTGCCAGCCATAATTCGCTTCTTGCCCTTGAAGTAGATTTCGGGCGTAAAAGGCAGCTTGACAACTTGTGCCATCGTCAAAAGTTTTACGACTTCCTCATATCGACTTCTCGCTTCGCGAATTTTTATAGCTTTCTGTTCGGCAAGAAATATGCTAAGAGATTTCTGGATGTCTACAATCTCCGACCAGAGAGATTTATTAAGCGCCGGCTGCAATTCTTTTTCTAAACTGCCGACAGCCTCATCAATTCTGTCGTTGAAATTCATCCAATTTTTAGCTAATTCTAATTCTACGATCTCAGGCAATAGCAATACAATAGCCGAAGAACGGACACATGACGCTAACTGGTCTAAGTGAACAACTTCGCAGCCAGGCTTACCTTGAGATATGATCCGTACGAGTATGTTTGTATCTATGAATAAATATTTCATATTTGCTTACCCTATAGTAATTTATATAGTGACGCAATCAGCAAGTTGCTGAGGATACACTATAAATAGGAAGATTCCAACCAGGGTAACAGCTGTGCCAGGTTCTGTCAACGTGTCTAAAGGTGCCGCTGGGTACCGACTGCTTTGTTTTTCCCCTCCGGCGTCGTCCCCACGGACTTGCTCCCCTCGCTTGCGCGTCGGGCTAACAAAACCTTCCGCCTAGTGCCGGAAGTGACGCACGCCGGTGACGCACATCGCCAGCCCGTGCGCGTCGCACGCGGCGACGCTCTCGGCGTCCTTCACGCTGCCGCCGGGCTGCGCGATGGCCGTCACGCCGATGGTCGCGGCGACTTCGACGTTGTCGGGGAAGGGGAAGAAGGCGTCGGACGCTAACACCGACCCCTTCGACTTGTCGCCGGCCTTGCGTGCGGCGATCTTCACCGAGTCGATGCGCGACATCTGCCCGGCCCCCACGCCCACGACGTGGGCGGTGCCGGCGCTGCCGTGGCCCAACACGATCGCGTTCGACTTGACGTGCTTGCAGACCAGCCAGGCGAAGTGCATTGCCGCCAGCTCGTCCGGCGTCGGCTGACGCTTCGTGACGCACTTCCAGGCGGCGAAGTCGTCGGCGTCGAGGTCGCGCGACTGCACCAACATGCCGCCATCGACGCGGCGGTAGTCGAAGCCGTTCGGCGAACCGCTCAGCGGGCCGGTCCGCAGCAACCGCACGTTCTTCTTCCAGCCCTGCAGCATCGAGAGTGCCGCGGGGTCGTAGTCGGGGGCGACGACGCACTCGACGAAGCGCTCGCCGGCCATCAAGGCTTCGGCGGTCGCCACGTCGAAGGTGGCGTTCACGGCGATGATGCCGCCGAACGCGCTCACCGGGTCGCCGGACCAGGCCAGCGTGAACGCCTCGGCCAGCGTCATCGCGGTGCCGACGCCGCAGGGGTTGTTGTGCTTCACGA
>JANXTD010000032.1 GCA_025352585.1 Fimbriiglobus sp. | reverse complement strand
CCGCGCCCGGCCGGCGACGACCCCTCGGCCGAGACGGTGGTGTTCGAGGGTGCCCCGGTCGAGAAGTCGAAGAAGTTCCGCAACCTCGGCCTCGCCGCGCTCGCCGCGGCCGCGACGCTCACCGCCGCGGGGGCGGCGCTGCTGCTGATCCGCCGCCGGCGCGGCGAGTCCGCTTCGCCTTGATGCCGCGCCCCGCCGCGGCTATCGCGGCCGCATGACGCGACCACTCCTGACGCTGTGCCTGTTCGTGACCTGCCTCGCCGCGCTGCGCGCCGACGAGGGCGTCGAGCCGGCCGCCGCCGCGACTCCCACGGACGTGAAGCCGGCGACGCCGTCGGTCGAGGCGTTGCAGAAGCGCATTGAGGCGCTCGAGAAGCAGAACGGCACCAAGACGATCACCTCGGCGGGGCTGCCGGGGCCGGTCATCCGCTGGTCGGGGCAGTTCCAGTCGGACGCCTATTTCTGGACGCAAGACGCCGTCAGCCGCGCCGCCGTCGGCGACATCCAGAACGGCGTCGCCTTCCGGCGGGCGCGGCTGGCGATCAACGGCGACTACGGGCCGACCGAGTTCCGCATCGAGGGCGACATGGCCCTCGCCGGCCGGCCCAGCTTCCTCGACGTGTTCGCCGGCATCAAGAACGTCCCGGTCCTCGGCACGGTCCGCGTCGGCCACTTCTTCGAGCCGTTCAGCCTCGAGCGCTACACCGCCAACCGCTTCGTGACCTTCCTCGAACGCGGCCTGCAAGACCAGCCGTTCGCCCCGGCCCGCAACACCGGCGTCCTGGTGCGCAACACCTACGCGGAGCAACGCGGCACCTGGGCCGTCGGCCTCTTCCGCACCGACAGCGACGCGTTCGGCGACGACGCCGGCGACAACTTCCAGTCGGCGGTGACCGGCCGCGTCACGGGGCTGGTCTACGACGAGGACGCCGGCACGCGCTACTTCCACCTCGGGGCGGCCGGCAGCTACCGCGCGACCAAGGGCGGCGTCGCCCGCTTCCGCGCGCAGCCCGAGGCCCGGCTCGGCGCGACGGCCCCCAACGTGCCGTTCTTCGTGGACACCGGCGACATCGCCACCGGCGACTACACCATGCTCGGCCTCGAGGCCCTGCTGACCGAGGGCAGCGTGTCGCTTCAAGGCGAGTGGATCGGCTCGGCGGTCGGCAACGTCCGCGACGGCACCTTGTACTTCCAGTCCGGCTACGCCACGGTCACCTGGCTGGTGACCGGCGAGCACCGGCCGTACCGCCGCGACAACGGCACCTACGAGCGCACCGTGCCGACGCGCGACTTCGTCCGCACCGAGGGCGGCCGCACGGCGTTCGGCCCCGGCGCGGTCGAGCTGGCGATGCGGGTGTCGTACATCGACCTCGACAGCGGCAGCGTGCGCGGCGGCAAGCTGACCGACTTCACCTTCGGGGTGAACTGGTACCTGAACCCGTACTTCCGCGTGAGTACGAACTACATCCACGCCTTCCCCGCCGCGTCGAACGTCAAGCCGAACGCCCGCGGCCAAACCGACGCGATCGCGGCGCGGGTGTCGTTCGAGTTCTGACGCCGGTTCGGAAAGCGTCGAATTGAGGCTTGCGGTCCGTCGTAAACTTGCGAGACTGTTCCGCAGGAAGATCGACACCGACACAGCCTGAGGATGCCGATGACGCCCGCCGACCCCGCACCGACGGCCTCCGAGGGGCTGGTCCGCGCGCTCCAGGGCCAGGTGGCCGAGTTGGAGGCGGCCAACCGCGCCTTGCGGGCCGAAGTCGCCGCGGGCGCGGCCCTCGAAGAGCAGCACCTGCGCAGCCAGCGCCTGGAAGTCGTCGGCACGATGGCCAGCGGCGTCGCCCACGACCTGAACAACATCCTGACGCCCCTGGTGGCCGCCGTGCCGATGCTGCGCGAGGCGGGCGTCGGGCCGCGCGGCCTCGCACTGCTCCAGGTCATCGAGAGCAGCGCGGAGAGGGCGACCGGGGTGCTGCGCCAGTTACTGGAATTCGCCCGCGACCGGCGCGGGGACCGCCTGCCGGTGGACGCCGGCGCGATCCTGCGCGAGGTCGCCGCGCTCGCCGGCGCGACCTTCCCGCGCGCGGTGCGCGTCGAGTGCCGCGTCGAGGCCGGCCTGCCGGCGGTCCTCGGCGACGCGACGCAACTGCACCAGCTCCTGCTGAACCTCTGCGTGAACGCCCGCGACGCGATGCCCGACGGCGGCCCGCTCGAACTGACGGCGGAGTCGGTCGGGGGGCGCGGGCGCACCGTCCGGCTGGGCGTGGCCGACCGCGGCACCGGCATCGACCCGGCGATTCTCGCCAAGGTCTTCGACCCGTTCTTCACGACCAAGGCCGTCGGCCGGGGCACCGGGCTGGGCCTGGCGACGGTGCAGTCGATTGCGCACAGCCACGGCGGCACGGTCGCGGTCCACGGCCGCGACGGCGGCGGCACCCGCTTCGACATCGACCTGCCGGCCGCCGAGGCGACGCCCCACGCCGGCGGCCCCGCCGTCCTCGTGGTGGACGACGACCCGATGATCCGCGAAGTCGTCCGCGCGATGCTGGAGGCCGACGGCCACGCCGTGGTGACGGCCGCGACTCTGCCCGAAGCGGTGGCGGTGGTCGGCGACCCACGCCACGCGGTGGGCACGATCCTGGCCGATTTGGTGATGCCCGGCGTCCGCGGCCTCGAACTCTTCGAGCGCTTGCGAGTCGCCGCACCGAACGCGCGGGTCGTGGCCGTTAGCGGCTTAGGCCCGGCCATCCCGGAGGGGGAGTTGCGCGCGTTGGGCGTGACGTGCGTACTGGCGAAGCCGTTCACCGTCGAGCAACTGCGGGCGGCGGTGCGAGGCGAGTGATGGCGAGCGGGGGACGATAGTCCCCCGAGAACTTCTACGCTGCGACACACGCCCATTCGGGAGTCGATTCGCAGTCGCGCACTCGGGGGACTATCGTCCCCCGCACGCCGCTAAATCTTCAGCACGCCGGTGCTGTCGCCGAAGCTGCTCAGCGGGGCACCCAGGCGCTCGAACATCGCCAGGTACAGGTTCATCAGCGGCGTCTCCTTGGCGACCTTGACGTGCCGGCCCGTCTCGAGGCCGCCGCCGCCCTTGCCGAGCAGTAGGATCGGCAAGTCGTCGTGGTTGTGGCGGTCGCCGTCGCTGATGCCGCTGCCGTAAACCATCGTCACGTTGTCGAGCAAGGTCGAACCGCCGGCCTCCTTGACGGCCTTCATCCGGCCCATCAGGTACGCCAACTGCTCGACGTGGAAGGCGTTGATCTTCTGGATCTTCGCCTGCTTCTTCGCGTCCTTGCCGTGGTGGCTCAGGTCGTGGTGGCCGTCCGGCACGCCGATCGTCGGGTAGGCCTGGTTGCTGCCGTCGTTGGCAAACGGGAAGGTGACCACCCGCGTCAGGTCGGTCTGGAACGACAGCACCATCAGGTCGCACATCAGCCGGACGTGGTCTTGGCGGTCCTTGGGCACGCCGGCGGGCGTCGGCATGTCGGGCTTGGCGACCGGCTTGCGGCTCATTGCCTCCTTGCGCACCTTCTCGATGCGGTTCTCGACCTCGCGAACCGCGGTCAGGTACTCGTCGAGCTTGCGCTGGTCGCTGCCGCCGAGTTGCTTCGTGAGCGACTTGGCGTCCTCGGCCACGAAGTCGAGCACGCTCTTGGCGCGGGCGTCGCGCTTGGCCCGCACGGCGGCGGTGTCCTTGGGGTCGGTGCCGCCGAAGAGCCGCTCGAAGACGAGCTTGGGGTCGGTCTCCTTGGCGTTCGGCGTCGCCTCGCCGCGCCACGACAGGTTCGACGAGTAGGCGCAACTGTAACCCGAGTCGCAGTTGCCGGCGAGCTGGCCGCGCTCGATACCGAGTTCGAGGCTGGCGAAGCGGGTGGCGTCGCCGATCGCGTCGGCGACGTGCTGGTCGGCCGACTTGCCGATGCGGATGTCCGCGCCGTGCGTCTTGCGGGCCTGCCGGCCGGTGAGGAACGACGACATGGCGCGGGCGTGGTCGCCGCCGCCGTCGCCGTTGGCGCGGGCCTTGTCGAGCGTCAGCCCGGTGACGACGTTGAGGTGCTCGACGTACGGCTGAAGTGACGCGAGCGTCTTCGGCAACTCGCCGAGCTTGCCGACGGCCGCGGGGGTCCAGTCGGGGACGTGCACGCCGTTGGGCACGTACATAAAGGCGACTCGCTTCGGGGCACCGCTTGCCGCGAGCGCCGAGCCGGCGGCACTCGTCGCGGCCGGCGGCGCGGCGGAGGCCAGCGACTCGAGCCACGGCAGCGCGACGATCGTGCCGAGACCGCGGAGGGCCTGGCGGCGGGAAATTCCGGTCACGGTCGGGCCCATGTTACTCGCTCCGGGTGGCTTTGCGCTTCTGGAAGGCGTCACTCTCCGCGATGGCCAGCACCAGCGCGGAGAACCGGTCGTCGCCGGCCTTGAGCTTCAAACTGAGTTCGTCCAGGACACACTTATCGTAATATTCTAGCCCGCGGCCCGTGGCAAACGTGAGAAGTTTCTCGGCCAAACAGCGGCGGAACATCTCCGACTTCCCCAACAACACCTTGCGCAACTCGCCGGGGCCGTCGAAGGTCGCGCCGTCGGGCAAGACTCCGGTGGCGTCGATCTTGAACTTGTTGTCCTGGTCGCGCCAGCCGCCGATGCCGTCGAAGTTCTCCAGGCCGAAGCCGATGGGGTCGAGCTTGGCGTGGCACCCGGCGCACGACGGGTCGGCCCGGTGCTGGACCATCTGCTGCCGCAACGTGCCCTTCAGCACGCCCTTGGGCAACTCCGGCACGTCGGGGGCGGCCGGCGGCGGGGCAAGACCCAGAATGTTCTCGGTGATCCACTTGCCCCGCTTGACCGGCGAGGTCCGCGTCGGGTTCGACGTGACGGTGAGGATCGACGCCTGGCTGACCAACCCGCCGCGGCGGTTGTCCGGCAACTTGACCTGGCGGAACGCCTCGCCGCGGATGTTCGGGATGCCGTAGTGCCACGACAGCCGGTCGTTGACGAACGTGTAGTCGGCGTCGAGGAATTCGAGCACACTGCGGTCGTTCTTGACGACGTGGCCGAAGAACAGTTCGCTCTCGCGGATCATCGCACTGCGCAGCGACTCGTCCCACGTCTTGAACGTCTCGGGGTCGGGCGTGACGCCGCGGAGGCTCCGCAGTTGCAACCACTGCCCGGCGAAGTTGTCGGTTAGCGCGAGCGCCTTGTCGTCCTTGAGCATCCGCGTGATTTGGGCCTTCAGGACGCCCGGCTTGCGCAGTTCGCCCTTCTCGGCGAGGCGGTACAGTTCGTCGTCGGGCATCGACGACCAGACGAAGTACGCCAGCCGCGTCGCCAACTCGAACTCGTTGAGCACGCGCGAGTCCTGGCCCGGCAGCGGGTCGGCCTCGACGCGGAACAGGAAGTTCGGCGACGCCAAGACCGCCTTGAGCGGCCGCAGCAACGCCCGGTCGAAGCGGTCGCCGTCGGCCGCGGCGAGGTCGTACAGCTTCAGCAGCCGCTCGACTTCGCCGGGCGTCACCGGCCGGCGGTAGGCGCGGCGGGCGAACTCGCCGAGCACCTTGGTGGCACACTCGCGGTCTTCGCCGGGCGTGGTCGGGATGGCGACGAGGATCATCTTCGTCGAAGCCGGCAGCGGCTTGGCGGCCCCCTTCAGCGGGCCTTCGACCTCAATGGACGCGATGCGCAGGCTCCGCGGGGCGTCCTCGGGCTTCAGCGTCTTGGCGTCCGACGGATTCACGAACGCCACGGAGACGCGACGCTCGCCGGCGTCGATGTAGCGCTTCGTCTCGAGGGTGACCGGCTTGCCCGGCTCGCCGCCCACGTCGTGGGTCTGGACCGCCTTGCCGTCGATGAGGACTTGCATCTTGGCCGGCTGGTCGCCCTCGGCGGTGCCCGACGCCTTGACGCGGATGGCGTACTCGCCGGTGGCCGCGAAGTGGAACTTCGCCAGCGACGCGCTGCCCTCGGCGGTGAAGTGGATCGCCTCGTTACCCTTGCGGCCGACCCGCGGCAACACGACGAGGTTCTGCGGCTTGAAACTCTGCCTCGACGAGATGACCGTGCCCGCCGGCACCACGGCCGCCTCAAGGACCGCGTCGGCGGCCGTCAGGTACTTCTCGAGCAGGATCGGCGGCAACGACAGCACGTCGCCGATGTTGTCGAAGCCGTAACCGACATCGTCGTTGGGGAAGTCTTCGGCCGGCCGGAAGGTGACGCTGCAGAGGTCGCGGACGGTGTTGTTGTACTCGGCCCGGTTGAGCCGCCGCAGGGTGACGCGGCCGGGGTCCTTGGGGCCGACGCAGTTGACTTTGATAAAGCTGGCATCGACGAGCGTCAGGAA
>JANXTD010000014.1 GCA_025352585.1 Fimbriiglobus sp. | reverse complement strand
GTCGAGGAACTCGGCGTTGCCGTCGAACTTGAGCAGGTCCTGGTCCTGCGCGCCGACGCGGACTCGCTCCTGGGTCAGCGAGCGGCCCCAGGTCGCCTGGACGGTGTTGGCCCCGGTCGCGGCGTCGAAGATGTCGATCTGGCCCGGCCCGTTGACCTGCAAGACGGTCTTCTTGTTCTCCTTGCCGCCGGCCGGCGGGTCGATCGACGTGATGAGGATTTCCCCCGGCACCCCCGGCTTGCCGCCGACCCCCGGCCGCCCGGCCGACAGCCGGTTCTCGTCGCGCGTCGCCACGACCGACGGGCCGCGCAGCGCGGTCACCGTGGTGCGCTTGGCCGAATCGACCGTGTAGTTCAACTCGGTGCCCTGGGCCAGCAGTTTCTCGGCGACGACTGAGACGAAGACGTGCTTGCCGGTCGCGGTTAGCCCCTTGATGCGCATGCCGCCGCCGACGCCGCCGGTCGGGCCGGGGGCGGCCTTGGCGTCGCCCTGGCCCTCGAACTGGATCGTGAGGAGCGTGCAGAACAGGTCGTCCGGCGGGCCTTCGGCGGAGAAGCGGTAGACCTTGACGATGTTCGGCCCGGCCGGCGTCTCGATACCGTCGGCCTCGAAGCGGGCGAGGTTCTTGGGGAAGTCGAAGCGGAAACTGCCCGGCGTGTCGATCACGAGCAGCTTCTTCGCGCGGAAGCGCCCGGCGAGCGCGGCGGCGTCGGCGAAGCCCCCGGCCACGGCCCCCAACGCGGCCGGCGGGTCGACCGCCGGCGCGGCGGCGGCCGGGGTCGTCGACGGCGCGTCGGCGGCGGGCGAGGTGCCGGGGAAGCCGGTGCCGCCGTCGGTCCACAGGTTGAACTGCACGTCGCGGCTCAACTCGACCATCCGCACGCTGGAGTAGCCTGTGGTGTTACGCTTGTCGGACTTGGCCGGCTCCGCGCCGCTGGAGCGTTCGAGGTAGATCTTCATCCCCTCGGCCGTGGCCGTGGGCAGCGGGTTGGATTCGCCAGAGAGGATCGCGGTGATCAAGGCCGGGTTGTTGTGCAACTCGACCGAAGCCACATGCGTCGTCGCCGTGCTGCCCGAGCGCAACGCCCGCGGCAGGTTGCGCTTGTCGATGACTTCGACCGTGGCACTCGTCCACATCTGCGGCACGTCCGCGCCGGCGGCAGCGGGGCCCTCGTCGGGCGAGCGGTAGTTGACGGGGCCGACCGTGTTGAACACCAGGAACTGGCTGGGGTCGGCGGACTTCTGGTTGTTCGTGACCCAGACCTTGCCGCGGCGGGCGTCGGTACTCGGCACGTCCGGGGTGCTGAGCATTTGCATTGCGACCATCTTGCACTTCTCGCGCATGTCCTGCACCGAGGCGACCGGCCGGTCGAATTCGAGGATCGCCTTGTCGGCGTGGATCGTCGAAATCTCCTCGCGCTCGTCGGGCAGCAGCACTTCGCCGGGGCCGCGCGGCTTGCCGACGAAGGCGAGGCTGAACGGCGACACCTCTACGAAGCGGCTCGGCTCGGAGCCGGACGCGAACGCCGGCTGGCCGCAGGCGATGAGCTGGCCCTGGGCGGCCATCCAGATTTGCAGCTTGTAGGCGATGCCGTTGCCGACCTCGGGGCTGGCCGGCCCGAAGGCCCGCTTGAGCATCTCCTTGGTCTGCAAGCCCTTCTCACTCGGCGTCGGCGGGGCGGGGGCGTTGGGCGACAGCAGGAACTCGGCCGGCAACTCGGGCAGCCCGTCGATGCCCCCCAAGACGCGCGCGTAGACGAAGTACGCCCCGGTGGTGAAGAACATCGTCGTGAGCAAGAGCAGGATGCGTCGCGGTGTCCACACGGTGTCAGTCTCCGGTTAGCCGGCGGGCCGGTCGCTCGTGATCAGGTCGTCCCACCGTCCCTGGCGCTTCAGCAGCCACTCCACCAAGTCGCGGGCGGCCCCGCGGCCCCCCGGCGTGGCCGTGACGTAGTCGGCCATTCTACGCACCTCGGGGCAGGCGTCGGCGACTGCAACCGCCACCGACGCCGCATTTAACAGCGGCAAGTCCTGCAAGTCGTCCCCGATGGCGCACGATTGGGAGGCCGCGCAACCGGTCACGTCAAGTATTTCCGCGAGCGCCGCCAGCTTGTCCGAGCGGCCCTGGAGCACGATTTCGATGCCGAGTTCCGCCGCCCGCCGGCTGACCGCGGGGGACGACCGACCGGAGAGGATCGCCGTGCGCATACCGGCGAGTTGCCAAAGCTTCAAGCCGGACCCGTCGCGGACGTGGAAGCGCTTCAACTCCTCGCCCGAGTCGGAGTAGACGATCGAGCCGTCGGTCAGCACGCCGTCCACGTCGAGGATCAGCAGCCGCACGGCCTCCACGCGGTCGGTCAAGTCATCCGGGGATCGCGGCATCGGTGTCGTCCGGGTCGAGGCCGAGGAGGTCGGTGATGTCGAGCAGGCCGACCGGCTTGCCGTCGCCGTCCACGACGGGCAACTCGCTGATTTTCCGCGACTTGAGCAGTTCGAGCGCCGTGCCGAGTCGGGCAGTCCTCTCCAGCGTCACCGGGCCGCGGGTCATCACGTCGGCGATCGGCCGGTCGAACGCCCCGTCGGCGTTGGCCTCGAAGAGCCGGGCCAGGTCGCTGTCGGTGAACAGCCCGGCGAGCCGCCACTGGGCATCGACGAGCATCACCGCCCCGGTGCGCCGGCCCACGTGCCGCACCTGGGCGAAGACCTGCCGCACGGTCGCCGAGGCGGCGGCGATGCGCAACTCGCTGCCGCGCCGCATCACGCTCTCGACGGTGGCGAGCCGTCGGCCGAGGCTCCCGGCGGGGTGGAACTTGGCGAAGTCGTCGGCGGTGAAGCGGCGGCCCTCGCTCAGCGCGAACGCCAGCGCGTCGCCGAGCGCCAGCATCACCGTCGTCGAGGTACTCGGGGCGAGGCTCAGCGGGCACGCCTCCGAGATCGGCCCGTAGACGATGGCCTCATCGACGCGGCGGGCCAGCGTACTGTCGCCACGCCCGGTGATCGCCACCAGCCCACCGGCGAGCGACCGCAGTGACGGCAGCAGCCGCAGGAGTTCGTCGCTCTCGCCGCTGTGCGACAGCAGCACCGCCACGTCGTCGGGGTGGACCATGCCGAGGTCGCCGTGGACCGCGCGCGTCGCGTCGAGCAGGTAAGCCCGCGTGCCGGTCGAGTTCAGCGTGCCGACGAGTTTCTGCCCCACGTCCGACGACTTGCCGATGCCGGTGACCGCCACACGCCCGGCACACGCCGCGAGCCGGGCGACGACGCGGTTGAACGACCCGTCGAGCCGGTCCGCGGCCAGCCGCAGCGCGTCGGCCTCGATGGCGAGCACCCGGCGGGCGAGCGCGACGGCGTCGTCCGGCGGGGCATCCTCGACTTCCTGGGCGAGTTGGCTCATCTTGGTGGCAGGTCTCCGAGCCGGGTATGGGGTGTCGGGTATGGTCAGCACCAATCGCCGCGACCGTGCCATCAGTTCTGCGATACCCCACACCCGACACCCCATACCCGATGTCAGGGTGGAATCAATTGCCCGAGGCTTTGAGGGAGAAGCAGTGCAGCTTGTCCTGGTCGCGCAGGTACAGCTTGCCGTTGGCAATGGCCGGGTGCGGCCAACTCGGCTGCTTGCTCGGCTCGGGGATCTTGAAGCTCGACACCGCCTCGAACTGCTTCGAGTTCGCCTTGAACATCGCCACGACGCCGTTCTGGTAGCGCAGCACGACCATGCCGTCTGCCCCGACGGCCGCCGCCGAGCCTTGGCCACCGGAAGTCGGCTTCGACTCCTTCCACAGGATCTCGCCGCTGGCGAAATCGACCGCCGCCGGGTAGCCCTGGTTGTGGCCGTGGCCGAAGTAGATCGTGCCGCCGACCACGACCATGCCGCCGTGGTGGTTCTGCAACTCGCCGGACTTGTAGTACTTGACCTCCTTGACCGTCACGCCGTCGCCCTCGGCTGTCATCTTGAGCAGCGCGGCCCCGCCGTCGCCGTAGCCGGTCGAGGCGAACACGAGGTCGCCCTTGACCAGCACACTCGGGATGTTGGCGGTGCCGTTCATGATCCGGTTGTACTGCCAGAGAACCTTGCCGGTCTTGGCGTGGACCGCCACGACGCCGCCGGACTTGCCGAGCAGGTTGATGTACATCGGCACCTTGCCGACGGTCGCCTGGACCGCCGAGGCGTAGCCGCCCGCGCCGCCGGCGTCCTTGACGGTCGCCGTCCAAACCGTCGCGCCGGTCTTGGCGTCGAGGGCGACCACCGCGGCGGCCTTCGAGCAGGGGGTGCAAATGACCTTGCCGTCGTCCACCAGCACCGACTCGCTGTAGCCCCACGCCTGGACGCTACCACCGAAGTCCTTGACGTAGTTCTTCGACCAGACCATTTTGCCATCGGCCGCACTCAGGCAGGCGAGCGTTCCGCCCATGCTGACGGCATAGACGTAGCCGGCGGCGAAGGTCGGCGTGCTACGCGGCCCTTCGCCGTAGCCGACTTTCTGCTTCTCGGCGATCGGCGTGGACCAGAGTTGTTTGCCGTCGCTGGTGGCGAGGGCGAATAGGTGCTCCTGGCCGTCGGACTTCAAGCCGGTGCCGTAGATCACGCCGCCGACGACGGCGACGCTGCTGTAGCCGCCGCCCAAGCCGGTCGCGGTCCAGGACTTCTTCGGCCCCTCGGTCGGCCACGAGGTCAGTAGGCCGCGCTCGGCGGAGACGCCGTCGCGGGCCGGGCCGCGGAACTGCGGCCAGTCGGCCGCGCCCGGAATCGCGTCCGGGGGGGCGGCGAACAGCAGCGACAGGAGGCAAAGGGTCAACGGCATCGGGCGACTCCGGGGCGGGTTTCAGGCGCGTCCCCTCAAGTCTATCAGAATCGGCCGCGGAGATACACGCCGGACGCCGGGCGGACGTAAACCGGCTGCGGGTAGTACGGGTCGTAGTAGTACGGCGTCGGCTCCCGGATGATCACGGTGCGCGTCGGCTCGCGGACGATGCGGGTCGCCGTGCGGTTGCGCGTGTTGTTCATCTCGATAATGACTCGCTCCGAGACCCCGCTGGCGCTGAGGTACTGCAAGTCGGCGGGCTGGAGGTTGTAGACGCTGTTCGAGGTGCGGATGTAATTCAGGATCACCTCGTCGCTGACGCGGGTGTTGGTCGCCGGGTCGGTCCTGCTCATGCGGATCACGTCCTCGACGCTCAGCGGGCCGCGGCTCGTCGGCGCGTTCGCCTCGGCGGCGTTGGCCTGCGCGACGGCCACGTCGGCGGCGCGGTTCGCCTTGTCGGCGTCGGCCTCCGCCCCGACGGCCGTGCCGACGCCCGCGCCGAGCAGGCCGCCGATGGCCGCGCCGGCGTTGGCGTTGCCGGTCGCGGAGCCGACGAGTGCCCCGACGCCCGCGCCGATGCCGCCGCCGGCGAGCGCCCCCGTCCCCGCCTGCGTCGCGCAGCCGCCCGAAGCCACGCTGAACGCGGCGACCGCGAGGACCACCGCTCGCCGGTAAACTTTTCGCATCGTCGAACCCCCTCTTGGACGCGGCAATCCCGCCGCAGTGTCAAGAAGCACGGAGGTATGCCCAGACTCGCGGCCCGACGCAAGCCCAAAGGCGCAAAAAAAGTCGCCTCGGGACGGTCCCGAGGCGACTAGGAGTTTGTTACGACCGACTCGCTACGCCGGCAGCGCCGGCAGGGTGCCCGGCTTACCGAACTGGCCGGACACGACCGGCGCACCCGTCGAGGCGACCGTCTTGCGGGTCGCGCTGCCGGCCCCGACGTAGACGCCACCGTTCTGCGTGGCGTCGTAGGCGAAGAAGTCGTCCACGACGGTGATGCCGGGGCCGGAGTAGATCGACACCCGCGAGCCGCCCCCCACGCCCGCCGCCGTCACGATCGCGCTGCGGCCCGTGCCGTTGATGTCGAAGGCCGCGACGCGGACCCCGCCGGTGAAGGTCATCTCGTAGGCGAAGAAGCTCGTGATCGAAGCGCCGCTCAGGGCGTCGAAGACGCTCACCCGCGGGCCGCCGCCTGCGTCCGCCCCGACGATCACGTCCTGCCGGCCGTCGCCGTCGTAGTCGCCGGCGGCCACGAACGCCCCGCCGCTGAAGCCGTCGCCGAACGGGGCGAAGTCTTGCAGGATCGCCTGCGTCGCGGCGTCGAAGACCCGCACCCGCGTCGGCACGCCGGCCCCGGTCGCGGCGATAATGTCGGCGCGGCCGTCCTTG
>JANXTD010000006.1 GCA_025352585.1 Fimbriiglobus sp. | reverse complement strand
CTGAAGGTCGTCCACGAGAACAAGTCGCTCGCCGGCCGGCGGGGGTCACTGCTGTTCGCGCACTTCGGGCTGTCGGGGCCGGTGGCGCTCGACATCAGCCGGGCCGTCAGCGGCCACGCCACGCCGACGCAACTGGCACTGGAGTTCGACCTGCTGCCGACGATGCCCGAGGCGCAGTTCAACGACTACGTCCAGGCCGAGAGTCTGGCGCAGGGCAAGAAGCAACTCGCCGGGGTGCTGGCGGAGAAGCTGCCCCGCCGCGTCTGCGACCACCTGCTCACACTGACGGGGCAAGCCCCCGACCGCCGGGCCGCCGCGTTGAGCAAGCCCGACCGCCTGACGTTGGTCGCCGCCGTGAAGCGATTGCGGGTGCCGGTGAAGGGGACGCTCGGCTACGAGAAGGCGGAAGTCACCTCCGGCGGCCTGAGCCTCGACGAGGTCGATTCGCGGACGATGCAGAGTAAGCGTCACCCCGGCCTCTACTTCGCCGGCGAGGTGCTCGACCTCGACGGCTGGATCGGCGGCTACAACTTCCAGTCGGCATGGAGCACCGGGGCACTCGCGGCGAAGGGGCTGTGACCGGCGCGCCGGGACTGTCAGCGGCTGGCGGTTTTTTAGGTCAGGTCGCCCCTTCAGCTTCCTGACGCATTAATCCCAAGAGACTCGATTTAGTACCACTAAACGGTGCCCGTCAAGTACGATTCGCCATCCAGGCAGGTAGATGCCGCTCCGCTCGACGAACTCGGGGACTTCTCATGCCGACTTACGCAATTTGGAACAACAAGGGCGGGGTCGGCAAGAGCTACCTGACCTTCCAAATCGCCGCCGAGTACGCCCGGACTCACCTCGGCCAGAAGGTCCTGGTCATCGACATGTGCCCGCAAGCGAACTCGTCGAGCATGTTTCTGGGAGGCATGGAGCGGGGCGAGGCGGCGCTCGACGAGTTGGGCGGCGCGACGCCACGTCGCACGATCGCCGGGTACGTCCGCGAGCGCATCTCATCGCCTTACCAGAACCCGCGCGTGGGGGCCGCTTACCTGACTCGGCCCCACGACCGGAACGGCTCGGTCCCGGAGAACCTGTACTTGGTCACCGGCGACGAGGAGTTGGAGATGTTGGCGTCTCGCGTCGAAGGGGCGTCGCGGCCGGGGCCCGACGACGCCTGGCCGAAGGTCCACCAGTGGATTCTCGACCTCATCGACGACGTGCGACAACTCTGGGATGTCGATCAGTTCACGGTGTTCATCGACTGCAACCCGAGTTTCGGCATTTATACCGAGTTGGCGATGGCCTCGGCGGAGAGGCTGATCATCCCCTTCTCGGCGGACGGCTCGTCCCGCCGCGCCGTCCGAACCGTGCTGTCCTTGCTCTACGGCACGACTCGCCTACTGGGGGGCGAGCGGTCGGAGTTCGCCCGGCAACTGGAGCGGTTCAAGCTCCGCGTCCCCGGCATCTATTTCTACGTCGGCAACCGCCTCACTCAGGCTAACAAGGCGTCTGCCGCAGCCTTCCGAACTGTCGTAAACTCCATCGGGGCAGAAATTTACGCGGTCTGGCGTCAAAACCCGAACCGCTTCTGTATCCACCCCACGGGAGTCGGTCCGCCCGCGAACACCAAGGCGTTCCGAGACATGTTCCAGTTCGAGGTCGCGGACGCCAACACTGCCTCCGTGGTGTCTGGCGCACTCGGCATCCCGATCGTGGCGTTGACCGCCGGCCAGCACACCATCGCTGGGCGCAACCACACCGTCAACCAATCGCAACTCGACAAGCAGATCCCGAACATCCAAGAACTCGTGTCGCGCATCGAGTGATACTCACGCCTCGCCTAAAAACTCGATGTCGCCGGTCGCCACGTCGTACATCGCGCCGACCACCGCGAGCTTCCCCGCGGCGACGAGCTTCGCCAACGCCTCGCTGTCGCGCAACAGCCGCTCGACGGCGCGCTCGACGTTGCGGCGGGCCACGCCGGTGACGAACTCCGCCCGCTCGTCTTTCGTTAGGGTCGTCAGCCGCAGGCTCGCGGAGTCGTCCATCGACGCCTGGATCACGCCGACGATCTCGTCGAGGTGCGCGCACCCGGTCGCCTCGGCCGGCGTCTTCACGGAGCCGAACAGATCGACCGCCGCGCCCACCGCCCCGCAGCGCGTGTGGCCCATCACCAGCACCAACTTCGCCCCGGCGACGGCACACGCGTACTCGATGCTGCCCATGACCTTCGGCCCGGTGACGTTGCCGGCGATCCGCACACTGAACACGTCGCCCAGGCCGACATCGAACAGCAACTCGGCCGGGGCGCGCGAGTCGATGCAACTCAGCACGACCGCCAGCGGGTGCTGGCCCGCGGCCGTGGCGTGGACCTGCCGGCCGAGGTCGCGCGTCAGGTGCTCGCCCTTCAGGAATCGCTCGTGGCCGTCCTTCAACACCTGGAGCACCTGCGCCGGCGTGAGCGACTGCTGGAGGTCGCGCGTGGCGTGCTCGGCGTAGCGGGTGCGGTCGCGCAGGTCGTAGCTGTCCCGGAAGCCGCGCAGGCTCACCTCGACGTTCCGCGCCGGCCCCGTCCGCTCCTGGAACTCGCGGATGAGGTTGTACACGTCGGGGTCGATGTAGTCGGTCCGGCGGGCGTCGAGCAGCACGTGCCCGCCGCGCGGCACGGCGCGAAAGGCCTGGTCGAGCGCGACCCGGTTCAGGAAGCTGACCTGGTTGCCGAGTTCGATGCGCACGAGGTCGCCGCCGGGCCGCTTCTCGACGACGCGGTGGACCGGCCGGCGGACGTTGCTCACCAGGATGAATGCGAGGCTGACCCCGATGCCCAGCAGCACGCCGACGAGCAGGTCGGTCAAGACGATGGCGACGACGGTAATGGCGAACGGGGCGAACTGGTACTTGCCGGCCGCCCACATCGCGCGGACCAGTGTCGGGCTGGCGAGCTTGACGCCGGTGACCAGCAGGATCGCCGCGAGGCACGCCAGCGGGACGCGGTTCAGCACCGCCGGCAAGAGCGCGACGCTCACCAACAGCAACACGCCGTGGGCGACCGTGGCCAGCTTGGTCCGGGCACCGGCGTTGAGGTTGACCGAACTGCGGATGATCGCGGACGACACCGGGATGCCACCGCACAGCCCGGCGACGACGTTGCCGACGCCTTGGGCGACCAACTCGCGGCTGGGCGGCGAGACGCGCCGCTGCGGGTCGAGCTTGTCAACCGCCTCGAGGTTCAACAGGGTTTCGAGCGAGGCGACGGCGGCGAGGGTCGCGGCCGCCTTGTAGACCGCCGGGTTGCCGACCTGCCCGAAGTCGGGTGACGCGAACTGCGCGAAGAACCCGGCCACGTCGGCGGCGACCGGCACGGCGACGAGGTGCCCCGCTTCGATCGCCCACGGCCCGCCGAGCCGCGCGAACAGCTCGACGAGCGCCACGCCGACGACGATCACCGCCAGCGGCGCGGGGACCGGCGACTCCTTGAGCGGTTTCCAGCGGCCCCAGGCGACGAGCATGGCGACCGAGAGTAGCCCGATCGCGGCCGCGCCGGGGTGCGCGGTCGTGAAGAGTTCGCCGAGTTCGGTGAAGGTGTTCAACTCGTCCGGCTGGTCGAAGGCCATGTCGCCGTCGGGGTCGGCGTCGTGGCCGAGCAGGTGGGGAATCTGCTTCAGCACCAGCAGTACGCCCACGGCCACGAGCAGCCCGTTGATGACGCTCGACGGCACGAACGCCCCCAGCGTGCCGGCGCGGGCCAGGCCCAGGCCGACCTGCATCACGCCGGCGAGGACCAGAGCGAGCAGGAACGTCTCGAACGACCCCAGCGCGAGGATCTGCGCGCCGACGACCGCCGTCAACCCCGCCGACGGGCCGCTGACGCTCACGCTCGACCCGCTGAGCAGCCCGACGAGTACCCCGCCGACGACCCCCGCCACGACTCCCGAAATGAGCGGCGCGCCGGAGGCCAGCGCGACGCCGAGGCACAGCGGCAAGGCGACGAGGAAGACGACGAGGGACGCGGTCAGGTCGCCGCGGACGTTCGACGCGGGCGGACTGGCGGGTTGTGTCATGACACTCCGATCGCGAGGCGGGGTTGGGCTTTGGTTATTGACGGCACCCCGCTCCGACCCCCCCCAAGAAGTTGCGCCGTCAATGTCGAGGGGCCGTTCGCCGTTGACGACTCCGACTCCGGCCCCCACGATGGTGCCTGTGCGAACCCCTCCGCCCCCGCCCGGCAGGTGCCATGACCGACCGCCCCGTTGACAACGCCCCGTACCTGTCGCACACCCACGCCGGCCTCACCATCGAGGGCTACAGCCGCGCCGCGGTGCAGAGCTACTGGCGCGTCCCCGAACTCAGACTCGGCTTCGACCTCGGCGCGCACCCCTGGGACTTCAACGGCACGCCCAACTTCTTCATCTCGCACACGCACCTAGACCACATCGCCGCGCTGCCGGTCTTTGTCGCCCGCCGGCGGATGATGAAGATGGAGCCGCCGCGAGTCTTCGTACCGGCCGAGGCGTTCGAAGACGTGAAGAAGCTGCTGCTGATCTTCCAGCGGCTCGACCGCGGCCGGCAAGTCTGCGACTTGGTGCCCGTGGAGCCGGGGCAGGAGTTTGAACTGTCGCGCGACCACGTCGTCACGGCCTGGGCCACGACGCACACGATCCCGTCGCGCGGCTACATGGTTTGGGACCGCCGGCAGAAGCTCAAGGACGAGTACGTCGGGATGCCCGGTAACGACATCCGCGACCTGCGCAAGTCCGGCGTCGAGGTGACGCGCGAGGTGCGCGCGCCGCTCTTGGCGTACACCGGCGACACCAGCCCCGCGGGGCTGGACGACTACCCGGCCGTCTACGACTGCAAGGTGCTGATCACCGAGTTGAGCTTCATCCGCGCCGCCCACAAGCGCGAGAAGATTCACAAGTACGGCCACATGCACGTCGACGACTTCATCGAGCGGCAGGACCGCTTCCGCAACGAACTCATCATCGCGGGGCACTTCAGTACGCGGTACCACCCGTCGGAAGTGGTGCGGATGCTCGACCGCAAGCTGCCGCCGGAGTTGCGGGCGAAGATGCGGCTGTGGATCTGACAGCCGGCTGGTGTGTCTTTGTCTTCTGTAGCTGGCCGCTGTGAGGCCGGACTTACC
>JANXTD010000002.1 GCA_025352585.1 Fimbriiglobus sp. | reverse complement strand
CCCTGTTCGCGGATCGCCGAACACCGGCCGCCGACCGTGGGCAAGCGCTCGATGACGCGGACGTTGACGCCGGCGTTGGCCAAGAGCATCGCGGCGGCCAGTCCGCCCGGCCCCGCGCCGATGACGATGGCCGACTTCGGGGCCTTGCTGGCTGACGCCTTGCGAATGGGTCGGGCGGACTCGCCGCGGCGATGTTGCTCGCCAACGCCGGCGTCAACGTGCGGGTCATCGAGCGCCTGCCGACCGTCGGCGGACGCTGCTCGGCGATTCGCGAGCAGGGCTACCGCTTCGACCTCGGGCCGACGTTCTTCCTGTACCCGCGGGTGCTCGAACGTCTCTACAAGATGCTCGGCCGCGACCTGCACCAAGAGGTGCCGATGGTCCGGCTCGACCCGCAATACCGCGTGATGTTCGGCGACTCCGGTGGCGACCTGTTGTGCTCGCCCGACATCGACACGATGGCCGCGCAGGTGGCGAAGCTCAACCCCGAGGACGGCAAGAACGTCGGCCGCTTCATCGCCGAGAACCGCATCAAACTCGAACGCTTCCGGCCATCCCTCGAAAGCCCGTTCTTAAGCTGGCGTGACCTGATCAGTTGGGACTTGATCAAACTGCTGCCGCTGTTGCGGCCGTGGAAGTCGGTCGATGGCGAGTTGAGCCGCTACTTCCAGGACCCGCGGACGCGGCTGGCGTTCTCGTTCCAGGCCAAGTACCTCGGCATGTCGCCGTTCAACTGCCCGAGCCTGTTCACGATCCTGTCGTACCTCGAGTACGACTTCGGCGTCTGGCACCCCATCGGCGGCTGCAACGCCATCAGTGAGGGCATGGCCCGCACGGCGACCGAAGTCGGCGCGACGTTCAACATGGGCGAGGCCGTCACCGAGGTGCTGTTCGAGGGCAGGAAGGCCGTCGGCGTGAGGACCGATCGCGGCGAAACTTACATGGCCGACGCGGTCGTCATCAACGCCGACTTCGCGCAGACGATGAAGAAGCTCGTGCCGGACCGCCTCCGTAAACGTTGGACCGACAAGAAGCTTGCCGGCAAACGTTACTCGTGCTCGACGTTCATGATGTACCTCGGCATCGAAGGCCGGTACGACAACTTACACCACCACACCATTTACACGTCCAACGACTACATCGGTAACTTGGCCGACATCGAGACGAACCACCGGCTGTCGGACGATCCATCGTTCTACGTGCAGAACCCCGGCGTGACCGACGACACCCTCGCCCCCAAGGGCCACAGCACCTTGTACGTCCTGTCGCCGGTCTGTAACCAGCAGACCTCGCTCGACTGGAAGTCGCTGGCCCCGGCCTACCGCGACAAACTGTTCCAGTCGTTGAAGAAGGTCGGCATCGACGACCTCGAGAAGCGGGTGCGGTACGAGAAGATCGTCACGCCGGACGATTGGGAGAACAACTACGAAGTGTATCGCGGGGCGACTTTTAACCTCGCCCACAACCTCGGTCAGATGTTGCACCTGCGGCCGCGTAACCGCTTTGAAGACCTCGGTAATGTCTACCTCGTCGGCGGCGGCACCCACCCCGGCAGCGGACTGCCGGTGATCTACGAGTCGGCCCGCATCACCACGCGGCTCCTGCTGCAAGACTTCGGCCTCGACGCGGCGTGGCTCGGCGTGCCGGGGGCCAAGGACGAGACGGCCCCCGTGACCGCGAACTCGTAAACTGTCTCAACACCAGACTCGCATTCCTTCGGAGTACGCGCCCGTGTCGGTAACCCAGACGAAACGTGTCGGCGTCATCGGCAGCGGCCTCGGCGGCCTAGCGTCCGCGTGTACCCTCGCCGCCCGCGGCTACGATGTCGTCCTGTTCGAGGCGAATTCCTGGCTAGGTGGGAAGGCGGCGCAGCTCAACGAAGCCGGCTTCCGCTTCGACATGGGGCCGACGATCCTGACCATCCCGAACGTCCTCCGCCGCATCTTCAGCGAGGCCGGCCGGCGGATCGAAGACTACCTTGACCTCGTCCGGCTCGACCCGCAGTGGCGCTGCTTCTTCACCGACAAGACGGTCCTTGACCTCGTCTCCGATGTCGAAGCGATGCACAAGACGCTCCAAAAGTACGCCCCGAACAGCGCTTCGGCCGACGGCTACCGCGACTTCATCAACCTCTCGGATCGCCTGCACAAGGTTTCGGACAACTACTTCTTCTGGAAGTCGATCGGCGGCATCGCCGACATGATCGACTTGAAGGCCGGGTTCTCGCCGAAGATTCTCGCCGACGTGATGAGCATGCGAATGGGCCGCAGCGTCGCCGGGACGGTGCGCAAGTACGTGCCCGACCCCCGCGTCGCGCAGATGCTCGACCACTTCACCCAATATGTTGGCTCGTCGCCCGACGCCTCGCCGGCGATCCTGTGTAGCATCGCCCACATGCAGACCAGCGAAGGCATCTGGTACCCGCGCGGCGGCACCCGCGCCGTCCCCGAGGCGCTGGCGAAACTGGCCGGGGAACTCGGCGTCGAGATGCGGCCCGACACGGGTGTGAAGAAGATTTTGATGAGCGACGACCAGAGCCGAGTCGTCGGCGTCGAGACCGACAGCGGCGAGCGGGTCGAACTCTCGGCGATCGTGTCGAACGCCGACAGCGTGCGGACGCACCGCGAACTCATCAACGGCGCGGCCCCGAAAGTGGTCAGCAAGTTCGACAATCGCCGCACCTACGAGCCGGCCTGCTCCGGCGTGGTGCTGTATTTGGGCCTCAACAAGCGCTACGAACACCTGCTGCACCACAACTTCGTCTTCAGCCACGACCCCGAAGTCGAGTTCGACAGCATCTACCACAAGGGCGAGCCGGCGGCCGACCCGACCTGCTACCTCGCCGCGACCGCCGAGACCGAGCCGAGCACCGCGCCGCCGGGGGGCGAAGCGCTTTACGTGCTGGTCCACACGCCGTACTTGCGGCCGGGCCACGACTGGAAGGCGATGTTCCCGAAGTACCGCCAGGTGATCCTCGACAAGCTCAAGACGACCGGCCAGATGCCCGACCTCGAAGAGCGGATCGTCTTCGAGAAGCACCTGACCCCGCAGGACATCCACGACCGCTACCGCGTGCTCAACGGGGCGATCTACGGCCTCGCCAGCCACGGCAAGTGGCTCGGCGCGTTCAAGCCGGGCAACCGCTCGCCGGACCTCAAGGGGCTGTACCTCGCCGGGGGTGCCGCCCACCCCGGCGCGGGGATGCCGATGGTGCTGATGTCGGGCTGGATCGCCGCCGACACCCTCGACGGCGACAAGGTGACCGCCAAGGTCCGCCCCGCCGCGACGCAGATGGCCGGGGTCGGGGCGTGAGTGCCGCGGCCAACGCCGTGAAGTTGCCGCACCGCTGGGAGTGGCTCATCGGCTGGTTCCGCTGGTACGTCCGGCGGTTCGTCCGCAAGAACTTCCACGCCGTGCGGCTGTCGAAGACCTCCGCGCCGTGGCCGACCGCCGACACGCCACTCGTGGTCGTGTTGAACCACCCGAGTTGGTGGGATCCGATGCTCGCGGTGCTGTTGACCGACGCCATCCCCGGCGCGGAGCACTACGGGGCGATCGACGCCGAGGCCGTCAAGAAGTACCGCGTCTTCAACTCGCTCGGCTTCTTCCCCGTCGATCAGCAGTCGCTGCGCGGGGCGGCCCACTTCCTGCGCACGGCCGAACTGATTATGTCCGCGCCCCACCGGGCCTTGTGGCTCACGGTCCAGGGCCGCTTCTCCGACGTGCGCACCCGGCCGCTCGACCTGCGCTCCGGGGTCGGCCACCTCGCCGCCCGCCTGGGCGACGCCGTGATCTTGCCGGTGGCGCTCGAATACGCCTTCTGGAACGAGAAGACGCCCGAGGCGCTGGTGCGCGTCGGCACGCCGATCGCCGTGCGCGACTTCCCCGGCCTCAAGGCCAAGGAGTGGACGGAGCGCATCGAAGCGGCGTTGACCGAAACCCTCGACGCTTTGAACCGCGAGACGATGACCCGCGACCCGGCGTTGTTCACGCCGATGCTCACGGGCAAGGTCGGCGTCGGTGGCGTGTACGACGCCGGCCGCCGGGTCGCCGCGACGGTGCGCGGCCAGCGCTTCGACCCCTCCCACGGCGACGAACTCACGAAGGGCCCGGCGCAATGACGTGGTTACTCCTCCCCGTCGGCGTCGCCCTGCTCTTCGCCGCGTTGCCGGCACTCTTGTACTTCCGCAACGTCACGCTCTTCAAGCCGCCGCCGGTCGCTGACACCGGGGCGTCACCGCCGCGAATCTCGGTGCTGATCCCCGCCCGCAACGAGGAGGCGTCGATCGCCGCCGCGCTCACGACCGTGCTGGCGAGTACCGGCGTCGAGTTGGAGGTGGTCGTGCTCGACGACCACTCGACAGACCGCACCGCCGCGATCGTCGCCGACTTCGCCGCACGGGACAATCGCGTTCGGGTCGAGACCGCGCCGCCACTGCCCGACGGCTGGTGCGGCAAGCAGCACGCCTGCTACGCCCTGTCGAAGCTGGCCCGGCACGACACCTTCACCTTCCTCGACGCCGACGTGCGGCTCGCCCCCGACGCCCTCGCCCGACTCGCCGAGTTCCAGCGCGTCAGCGGTGCCCCGCTGGTGAGCGGGTTCCCGCGGCAGGAGACGGGAACGCTGCTCGAAAAGCTCGTCATCCCGCTGATCAATTGGCTGCTGCTCTGCTACCTGCCGTTCGACCGGATGCGGAAGGATTTGCGGCCGAGTCTCGGGGCCGGCTGCGGGCAATGGTTCCTAACGACCCGCGCCGCCTACGAGCAAGTCGGCGGTCACGGTGCGATCAAGGCGTCGCTCCATGACGGGGTGAAGTTGCCGCGGGCCTACCGCGCCGCCGGGCTGATGACCGACGCTTGCGACGCGACTGACCTGGCGACTTGCCGCATGTACCGCAACGCCTCGCAAGTCTGGTTCGGGCTGGCGAAGAACGCCCAGGAGGGGCTGGGCGCACCGCGACTCATCGGCTTCACGACGGCCCTGCTCTTCTGCGGCCAGATTCTCCCCGTGTTACTGTGGCTCGCGCTGCCGCTGATTTCGACGGTCGAAGTCGTCCTGCTGAGTGTCGCCACGGTTGCCGCGTTCGCTCCGCGGTTGCACGCCGTGGTCCACTTCCGGCAGTCGGGGTTGGGGGCGCTGTTGCACCCTGTCGGGGTGGCGTGCCTATTGATGGTGCAGTGGTTCTCGATCGCGCGGAGTGCCGTCGGCAAGCCGGTCGGCTGGAAGGGCCGCGCCCACCCGCTCACCCCCGGAGTCCTGCATCATGGCTGACGAACTTCCCGCTTACGTCCTCGTGGGAGGCTCCGGCGGCATCGGCTCCGCGACCGCCCACCAACTCGCCGCCAAGGGCGCGCGGCTGATGCTGGCCGCCCGCGACCCGGCCAAGCTCGACGCCCTGGTGGCGAAGTTGCAAGAAGTCCGCCCCGGCGACTACCGCACGGCGACCCTCGAAGCCACGAAGTCGGCCGAGGTCGATGCGGTGTTCGCCAAGGCGTTGGAGGCCTTCGGCACCCTGAGCGGCGCGGCCTGTCTGGTCGGCTCGATCATCCTCAAGCCGGCCCACCTGACGACCGACGAGGAGTTCGACGAGACGCTGAACCTCAACGTCCGCACGGCGTTCTACACCCTGCGCGCCGCGGTCAAGTCGATGATGACCACCGGCGGCTCGGTCGTCCTGGCGAGCACGGTAGCCGCGCAAATCGGCCTGTCGAACCACGAGGCGATCTCGACCGCCAAGGCCGCCATCAACGGCCTGGTGAAGTCGGCCGCGGCGAGCTACGCCGGGCGGGGCATCCGCGTCAACGGCGTCGCCCCCGGCCTGGTCCGCACGCCGCTGGCCGCGAAGATTACGTCGAGCGAGATGGCGATGAAAGTCTCGACGGCGATGCACCCGCTCGGCCGGATCGGCGAGCCGGACGACATCGCCACGCCCATCACCTGGTTGCTCGACCCCAAGACGAGTTGGGTCACCGGCCAAATGATCAGCGTCGACGGCGGCATGTCCGTCGTCCGCGGCAAGTGAGGTTGCCGCCCCGGGGTCACACGTCGAGGTCTTCGTCGGACGCCTGGTCGGCCTTGGACATGATGAAGTCGTAGCGGGGTTGGGCGTCCTTGCCGAGCAGGTCCTTGAAGGTGTTCGCCGCCTCCAAGACTTCGTCGATCCGCACCTTCAA
>JANXTD010000821.1 GCA_025352585.1 Fimbriiglobus sp. | reverse complement strand
GATGTTCGACGGCTTGATGTCGCGGTGGACGAGGCCCTGGCGGTGCGCCTCCGTCAGCGCGTCGGCGATCTGGTGGGCCATCTGGCAGGCCCGCGCGAGCGGCAGCGGGCCTTCCTGCGTCACGAGGTCGTCGAGGTTGCGGCCGGGCAGGTACTCCATGACGAGGTACGGCACCGCCTGGCCGTCCGGCCCCGCCCCGGCCGCCTCGCCGGCGTCGAGGTAGGCGATGACGTTGGGGTGCCGCAGGGTGCGGATCGCCCGGACCTCCAGGAAGAAGCGCTCCACACTCCGGCGGTTCTTCGCCCCGTCCACGTACAGCGCCTTGACCGCGGCGGGCGTGCGCAAGGTGACGTGCTCGGCCCGGAATACCACCCCCATACCGCCGGAGCCGACCTTCTCCAGCAGGCGGTAGCTGCCCAACACGAGGCCGTTGGCCACGCCCGAGCGGACGCGGGCCGCCTGGTAGACGCTCAGCAGCCGTGCGGCGAGCAGCGCGTTGGCGAGATCCCGTAGGCCGTTCAACGCGGCGAGGCGGTCGCGGGCGGCCGGGCCGATCGCCTCCCAGGCGTCGGCCGGGACCACGCCGGCGGCGACGAGCTGGCGCAGGACGGCCCCGAGTTCCGGCGCGCCGACCGTCGCGGGCGTCTCGGTAACGGGGGCCGGGGGCATGGGGCGTCTCGGGGGGTCGGCGGGGCTTAGCCGGGGTAGGGCCGCGTCTGCGTCAGCGGGCAGAGTTCGATCGCGCTGCCGAACTCCGCGACCGAGTCGGCGGCGGTCCGCATCGTGGCCGCGCCGGGCGGCAAGGCTTGCAGCCCCTCGATCGTCGGCAGGCTGCTGCCGGTCTCGGACGAGATCTGGTCCATGATGCCGGTCACCTGGTCGCGGATCGCCAGGAACGCCTCGGCGCACAGCGGGTCGAACTGCCGCCCCGACTGCAACGCGACCTCGGCGAAGGCGTCCGCCGCGGTGCGGCCGCGCTTCTTGTCGTGGTAAGGCCGCTGACTGGTCATGGCGTCGAAGGCGTCGGCCACGGCCACGATGCGGGCCAACAGCGGGATCGCCTCCTTGGCCAGCCGCTCCGGGTAGCCGGTGCCGTCCCAGCGCTCGTGGTGGGAGCGCACGATCGGCAGCACCGGGGCCAACTCCGGCACGCCCTTGAGGTAGTCCGCCCCCATCGTCGTGTGCGTCTGCATGATCGCGAACTCGGCCGGCGTGAGCCGACGCGGGGCCTGCAAGATCTCGTCGCTGATGCCGATCTTGCCGATGTCGTGCAGCGGCGTGCCGAGCTTGAGCAGCTCGATCTCCTCCTCGGCCAGCCCCAACCGCTCCGCGATCAGCAGCGCGTAGCGGGTGACGCGCTGCGTGTGCCCGCCGGTGTACTCGTCGCGCAACTCGACCATCTGCGCGAGCATCGTGATGGTCCGCAGGAACATGTCGCGCTGCTTCTTGAGCAGGTGCGAACACTCGATCCCGGCGGAGACGTGCGCGGCCAGGGCGTCGGCGAGCAGCAGGTCGTCCTTGGTGAACGGCGGCTGGCCGGGGCCGCGGTCGACGTGCAAGACGCCGAGCTTCTTGCGCGGCGTCCGCAGCAGCACGCACATCACCGAGGTCATCTGGCCGTCGGAGATGCTGTGCGTCAGGTCGCCCTCGTCGAGGACGTTGCAGAACAGCACCGACTCGCCCTTGGCGAAGCAGCGCTGGGTGAGGCGCTTGCTGAAGTGGAAGCGGCCCTTCGACTCGCCGCGGCCCACCGACAGGGCGCGGATACGCATCTTCGGCTCGGGGCTGCCGGCCAGGCCCGGCGCGTTGGGGACCGGCTCGCCTTCGGCCAAGACGATCGCCCCGCGCTGGGCGTCGAGCACACTCACGCAGTCGTTCAGGATGCTGTCGAGCAGGTCGTCCTCGTGCTCGAGGTGGCCGAGGTGGTGGCCGGCCCGCAGCAGGGCCAACAGTTGGTCGCCGGCCCTCGGCATGTTGTTGCTGTCGAAGGCGATGTGCCGCAGCCCCTCGCCGTCGGAGGCCCCCTTCATCGAGGCGGCGACGACCAGCTGGTCCGACGGCGGGCCCTCGGCGGTCGCGTCGATCAACTCGGCGAGCATCGCGACCTTGCCGAACTGCACCACGTCGCGGGCCTTGACCGGGTGGTCGCCGCGGCCGACCCGCGCGCCGTTGACGTAGGTGCCGTTGGTGCTCTCGTTGTCGCGGACGAACCACAGCCCCTCGGCGTTGCAGGTCACCTCGGCGTGCTTACGGCTCACGGAGGTGTCGTCGAGGACGATTTCGAGCGTGGCGAGCCGGCCGGCGCGCAAGATCGTGTCGGACTCCCAGACGCGGCCCTTGGTCGGGCCACTAATGCCGCGGAGGCGGAGGATGCGTTTCACCGGGGCCACCCTGAAAAAGGTCGGTTGCGAGATTCCGACCACGCGTCGTCTTATCGCCGATTATGGCAGGACCGGGCGCGAACGCCAGCGAGTCGCCGGCCGTTTCGCGGAACTTTCTCGGCCGGCGTCGGCCGATTCAGTCCGAGTCGTGAATCGTCCGCCCGAACCCGAAAATTGCCCCGCACAACCGGCGCAAGTTAACGCGGTCGGCCGTCCGCACTCAGGAGCACGCGGACGGCCGCCACGAATTCCGCCACGCCGGGGTGGTCGCCGTGGACGCACACCGTGTCCACGGTGCCGGACGCGGTCAGCCGGGCCACTTGCGCCGCCGCCGCCGCCGGGTCGACGATCACGTCCCCCGGCTCGCCGCGCGGCACCAGCGTGCCGTCCGGCCGGTAGCCGCGGTCGGCGAAGCCCTCGCGGGCGTACGGCACCCGCAGCGACCTCGCGGCCGCCTGCAACGCCGACCCCGGCGGCCCCACCAGGCCCAGGCCGTTGAGCAGCGCCGCGGCGGCCACGATCCGCGCCACCGCCGGGTCGCGGCCGGCCTGGTGGTACAGCGCCCCGTGCGGCTTCAAATAAGTCACCGCGACCCCGGCCGTCCGGGCGAGTGCGAGCAGGCCGCCGAGTTGGTACTGCAACTGCGCCGCGAGTTCGCCCGGCGGCAGGTCGAGTTCGCGACGGCCGAAGTGCGCGCGGTCGAAGTAGCCGGGGTGCGCCCCGACCGCGACGCCGTGCCGCTTCGCCAGTTCGAGCGTGCGGCGGATCAAACCGGGGTCGCCGGCGTGCGCCCCGCAGGCGACGTTGACGCTCGTCACGGCCGCCATCAGCGCGGCGTCGTGCGGCGACCCCTCGCCGAGGTCGGCGTTCCAGTCGAGTTCGCGTAACGTCACGGCGTGCCCAGCCCGCAGTCCAAAAGGGTCAACGTCTCGTCGGCGACGATGACGACTTCGCCGACGCAAGCCGGCACCAGCACGGTCGCCCCCGGCCCGACGGCCAAGCCGTTGAGCGTGCCCCGCCCCGCCGCGACCACGAGCACCCGACAGGCCGCGTTGGCGAGCGTCGCCCCGCTCGTCACGGTGCGGCTCAGCGTGAAGTGCTCGCAGTCGATCAGCGACTCGCGGCCGCCGGGCGACGGCGTCCCGGTCACGGGGTGGCACGGCCCGGCGGCAAAGTTGGCGCACGCCAGCCCGCGCCCGACGTGCAGTTCGCGGGGCCGGCCGGTCTTCGCGTCGGTGCGGTTCCAGTCGTACAGGCGGTAGGTGATGTCCGAGGTCTGTTGCACTTCAAAGAGGAGCACGTTCGCGCCGATGGCGTGGACCGTCCCCGCTTCGAGGAACACCACGTCGCCGGGGCGCGGGATGAAGCTGTGCAGCGTGTCGGGGGTGGTGCCGGCGGCCATCGCGGCGTGGAAGTCGGCGGCAGTAACGCCCGGCCGGAAGCCGGCGTAGATGCGGCTGTCCGGCGCGGCCTCCAAAACGACCCACGCCTCGGTCTTGCCGCGGTGCCCCGGCCCCTTGTGCGCGACCGCCGCGCCGTCGTCGGGGTGGACCTGCACGGAGAGTTCCTGGCGCGCGTCGATGAACTTCAACAGCAGCGGGAACTTGCCGTCGGCGGGCGCGGCGTCGCCGAAGAGTTCGCGCGGGAACTCGGCGATCAGTTCGCGAAACGTCCGCCCGCGGTGCGGCCCCGCGGCGACGCGGCTCTGGCTGCCCTCGACATCGCTGAGCACCCACGCCTCGCCGACCGGCCCGCCTTCGGGGGTCGGGAGCGGGACGCCGAGGAAGTCGGGCAGCCGCGCGCCGCCCCACAGCATCGACTTGGCGATCGGCTCGAA
This sequence comes from Fimbriiglobus sp., assembly GCA_025352585.1. Taxonomy (GTDB): domain Bacteria; phylum Planctomycetota; class Planctomycetia; order Gemmatales; family Gemmataceae; genus Fimbriiglobus. The sequence continues at coordinate 7,977 of JANXTD010000821.1, read as the reverse complement.
GGTCAGCAGGTCCACGGGGCGGACTCCAATCAGGGGGATCGATGCTGCGCCGCAGGCACGGCGAGCGGCGGAGCCGCTACGACTTCACGAGCGTCGCGGCGGTCGCCAGGCCGGGGGCCGTCAGCTTCCAGCCGGACGACTTCGAGCCGGCAAGGTTGCTGCCGAAGTCGCCCAAAGCCTTGGCGTGGTTCGACGAGTCGTAGCAGCCGAAGTGCTCGCACAGCTTGCGGGCGTCGTCGTCGCTGAAGCCGCCGTCGTTGCCGCTCAACAGCGACGCGACGCCTTGGAGAAGGTACGTGTTCAGCACGTCCTCGCGCTTGGTGCGGCCGGCGCGCGGCAGCTCGATGCAGGTCACGCGGCCGTGGTCGAAGTGGAACAGCTTGTGCAGCCGCTCGACATCGACGCCGTACTTCTTGGCCCACGCCGACGCCGCCGCCGGCAAGTCGTCGTCGCCCCCGGTGAGCCGGTCGGCACCCGGCGCGAGCGCGGCGGGGCTGATGTCGTCGTCGAGCAGCGTCAGCGCTGCCCGCACGACCTTGCGGCGCTCGTCGGGGGTCAGCGGCGTGAGGATGTCGTGGACCGCGGCGACGGCGTCGGTCAGGGGGGTGGCCAAGGGGTGTCCTCGGGGCGGGGTCAGTCGAAGTCAGTACCGAGACGGCAACGCCAGTTTAGTCCGTCCGGCCGACGGTTCGCGACGGAATCGCGATTTTACCGGCTCGCCGCCAGCAGCGCCGCGACGCGGACGGCGGCGACCAGGCTCGACTCGTCGGCGATGCCGAGGCCGGCGATGTCGTAGGCGGTGCCGTGCGCCACGCTCGTGCGCACGATCGGCAGCCCGGCCGTGACGTTGACCGCCCGCCGGCCGCCCAGCAGCTTCATGGCGATGTGGCCCTGGTCGTGGTACATTGCGACGATGCCGTCGAACTTCACGCGGTTGTGCGGCAGGAAGATCGCGTCGGCCGGCCACGGCCCCGAGGCGTCGATCCCCTCGCGGTGCGCTGACTCGATCGCCGGCAGGATCACCCGCGTCTCCTCGTCGCCGAACAGCCCGCCGTCGCCGGCGTGGGGGTTCAAGGCGCTCACGCCGATCCGCGCCGGCCGGCCGGTCAGTCGCGGCAGGATGTCGCGCAGGAGGCGAATCTTGTCGAGCACCGTCTGCGTCGTGACCCCGGCCGGCGTGTCGCGCAGGGCCGTGTGTAGCGTGACGTGGGCGACGGCCAAGGGCAGGCTGTCGTCGTAGAGGAGCATGGCGTGCGTCGCCGCCTTGGTGCGCTCGGCCAGGATTTCCGTGTGGCCGGGCAGCCGAATGCCGGCGGCGTGCAGCCCTTCCTTGTGCAGCGGGCAGGTCACGATCCCGGCCGCGTCGCCGGCGAGGGTGAGGTCGATGGCCTTCACGAGGAAGTCGTACGCCGCGCCGCCGGCCTCGGCACTTAACACGCCCGGCTTGACGCCGGTAAGGTCGCGCAGGGTGCCCTTGAGCACCGGCATGGCGTCGATTTCCGGCTCGGCCTGGGCGACCGAATCGACGACCTGCAACTTGACCGCGTTGCCGACGAGTCGCAGGGCCGCGCGGAGGCTGGCGGGGTCGCCGACGACGACCGGCCGCGCGGCCTCGAAGAGCTTGGGCCAGGCGCGGGCGACGATCTCCGGGCCGACCCCGGCCACGTCGCCCAGGGTGATCAAAAGGAGGGGGCGTTTCATCCGGGCGTTTTACCGCGCCGTCCGCCGATGGGGAATGGGAAACCCCGCGCGGCGGCGGGGGTGCCCAGGGCGCTCACCCCCCCAGGGCCTCGCGCAGCGTGGGGATGGTAACCGAGGGGTCGCCGCCCACCAGACCGACCACGTACTTGATCTCGCTGCCGATCTGGTCCTCCGCGGCTTTCCGCCGGGCCTCCGCCGCCTGCCAGCGGGTCCGGGCCTCCGCGGCCGACTTGGCGCTCGCGGCGAAGGCGACGGCCCGCTCCCGCTCGTGCCGGGCCAGCAGGTCGTTGTAGGCCCGGTCGCTGGCCTCCACGAGGGCGCAGTAGGCCTCGTGGGCCGACCCCGAGTCCGCCTGCGCGGCCACCAGGTCGTTGTTCAGCCGGGTCAAGTCGTTGTTGATCTCGGCCACCAGCTTGGCCACGTCGATGCGCCGGCAGTTCAGCCCGGCGGGCGGCACCGGCGTCGCGATCGGGGTGGACGGGCCAGGGGCGGGGGTGGCCGGGGCGTACGTCGGGGCGGGGTTGGCGGGGGCGGTCGGCTCGGGCATGGTGACGGTTCCTGCGGGCGAGCAAGCGCCGACCCCGTCGCCCCAGAGGCGGCGGGTTACTCAGTCGGGCGGCTAGGCCTCGGCGGCAAGTTAGCCCGCCGCCCCGAGTCGCCGCAAGGCCAATCTCACTTCCCCCAAGGCGTCGCCCGCCGGACGCCGCCCGGTACACTGTCGGCATGACCAAAGTCACGCACGTCTCGGTCCTGCCCGCCGAAACCCTGGCCCTGCTCGCCCCACAATCCGGCGAGGTCTTCGTCGATTGCACGGCCGGCCTCGGCGGGCACGCACTCGCGATTGCCCAGGCCGTCGGGCCGACCGGCCGGGTGATTGCCCTCGACCAGGACGCGGCGATGTTGGCGCTCGCCGGGCCGCGGCTAGCCGGGCTGCCGGTGACGCTACTGCACGCCAACTTCGAGAGCCTGCCCGAACTGCTGGCCAACGCCGGCGTGACGCGCATCGACGGCCTGCTCGCCGACCTCGGCTTCTGCTCCGACCAGGTGAGTGACCCGGCCCGCGGCTTCAGCTTCCAGGCCGACGGCCCGCTCGACATGCGGCTCAACCCCGACGCCGGGGCGACCGCCGCCGACCTCGTCAACACCCTGAGCGAGGGGGCGTTGGCCGACCTGATCTTCGAGTACGGCGAGGAGCGCAAGAGCCGCTGGGTCGCCAAGCGCATCGTCGAACGCCGGGCCACGAAGCCGTTCACGACCACGGCCGACCTGGCGGAGTTGGTGCGCCGCACAGTCCCCCGCAGCGGCTCGATCGACCCGGCGACGCGCGTCTTTCAGGCGTTGCGCATCGCGGCCAACGACGAGTTGGGCGCTTTGGATAGGCTGCTGGCGGCGTTGCCGGGGCTGGTGCGGCAAGGTGGGCGGGTGGCGGTGATCAGTTTCCACTCCTTGGAGGACCGTCGGGTCAAGTCGGCCTTGTTCAAAGTGCCCGAGGTGTGGCATCCTTTGAGTAAGAAGCCGGTCGAGGCGGGGCCGGAGGAGCAGGCGCGCAACCCGCGCGCCCGCAGTGCCAAGCTCCGCGCGGCCCGCCGCCTGTAAGACCTCGGAGTTCAAGGATGAGCGACCCGACCAGCCCCGACCGCGTGCCGCTCGACCGCCCGCCGGTGCCGCGCTTCAACCCCCTGCCCGACCTACCGGACCTGCCCGAGATGCCGCGCGGCTCGGCCCCGACGCCCTCGGTGCCGATCCCCGCACCACCGCTGCCGGCCCCGCGCGTCGTGGTCGATTTGCCCCGGCCGTCGCCGTCGGTGACGATCGACGCGCCGCCGCGTCCCGCCCCCCGCGCCACCATCCCGACGCCGAAGTCGGTGGAGCCGACGCCGCCGGCCGCGACGCCCGCGCCGCAGGGCCGCTGGGTCGGCGAGGCGATCGCGACGCTACTGCGGCCGACGAAGTCGAAGGCGACGGTCGTGGCCGCGGCCGGCAGTCTCGTGGCCGGCGCGTTCGTCTTGCAACTGCTCGTCGGCCACGGCCTGCCGACGACGCCGCCGACCGGCCCGAGCGTCGTGGCCAAGGCGACCGAGAAGGCGGCGGCGCTCGACGAACACTCGGACGCGAAGCCCGTCGCGGCAGACGCCGACGAGGCGAGTTCGCCGAAGGGCAAGCCGCTGTTCGCCTCCGACGCCGGGGCCGAGCGGTTCGGCGAGTGGCCGGACTCGACCCCTTTTTCGCGTCCGCTGGAGGCTCCGCCCGGATTGGTGAAGATCAAGCCGGCGGCGTTCCCGTTGCCCGACGCGAACATCACCCTGGCTGGGGGCCAATCGCCCCCCGGGCCGGTAGTCCCGACGCTCCCCGACGTGCCCGCAGTGCCGGCGACGCCGCTCCCGATGTTACCGACGCCGGCGGCCCCGGTCACACTGCCGACGCCGGTGCCGACCCCGCCGCCCGCGCCGATCCCCGCCGCGCCGGAGCCGGTCAAGCCGGTCGTGTTGCCGTTTGAAGTGCCGAAAGCGGCTCCGCTGCCGGCCCTGCCCGCGAAACTGCCCGAGCCGGCCTTGAAGGCGATCGAGGGGGCCAGGCCGTTCGAGACGCCGCAACCCGCGACGCCGGAGCCGGTCAAGCCGACGCTGCCGCCGAAGCCAGCGTTCGTGGACGTGACGCCGAATGCCCCCGCCCCCGCGCCGATCGCCCCGGCTCCGGCCCCGCCGCTGCCCTCGGCGTTCGTCCCCGTCGAGCCGCCGCCGGAGCCGAGGCGGATCCCGCCGACGCCACTGGCCCCAGCGGTTGGCGAGGCGCGCACCGACTACGATGTCGATTTACACCCGCCTCAGGCCGGCCAGACGTACGAGGCGGTCAGCAAGCAGCACTACGGCGACGCCAAGTACGCCGACGCCCTGCGCGCCTACAACAAGAACCACGACCCCGGCCGCGACGAGTTGCAGATTCCGCCGACGCACGCCTTGCGCAAGCTCGCCACCGCCGGCCGCCCGCTGGCGATGAACCCCATCGCCCCCGCCGGCGGCGAGACGTGGGCCCCCCCGGCGGCGCTCGGCAACGCGCGGCTCGCCGCCGGCCGCACTTACACCGTGACCCAGGACGGCACGACCTTCCGCGACCTGGCGGGCACGCTGCTCAACGACCGCGCGAAGTACCGCCGCATCAGCGACCTGAACCCGTCGATCGACCCCAACGCCAAGCTGCAAAAGGGCGACCGGGTGACGGTGCCGTGAAGTCGGCGCGGTTTCGCCCAAGTCGCGGGCGTCGCCGGGCCGATACCACCTGTGCCAGTCGCCCCGGTTGACACGACCGGGGGGTCTGCTACGATGCAGGCAGTCGTGAGACGTGGCCCGATAGCCAAGCGGTAAGGCAACGGTTTGCAAAACCGTCACCCCCGGTTCGATTCCGGGTCGGGCCTTCGAGTGAACGCGAGCCGTCAGGGAGACCTGGCGGCTCGCTGCGTTTCGTCGGTCCCGGCGGGCGGCGGATTTCCCGGCACCGTTCGATCCCGTCGTGTTACGATGGTCGCCTCTCCCACGAGGCCCGCCCATGAGAAGTTTCCCGCTGGCGTGCGTCGCCTTGGCCCTCGCCCACGGCTTCGCCGCCGCGGAGGAGCCGGCCGGCACGGCCCTCGGCAAGGTCGCGGCTGGCATGACGCCCGGCACCTGGGCGGAGTTGCCGACCGAGGGCTATACGGCCGAACTGCTCAAGGCCCAGCACCACCACGTCTTGCAGTACACCAGTGCGGCGACCTGGGAGCCGAAGTCGCGGCAAGTCCTCTTCGTCGGCCAGGGGCACTACTCGGCCTTGAAGTTCCTCTCCTACGCCGCCGGGGCCAACCGCTGGACCCTGCGGCCGACGCCGCCGTGGTGGGGCGGCGACCCGGCGACCGGCAAGGGGCCGATCGGCCACGCCTACTTCAACAACGCCCTCGACGCCGGCAACGGCGTGCTCTACGTCCACCAGAGCGACACGCGGCTCGTGCATCGGTACGGCGTCGCCGCCGACGAGTGGACGACGCTCCCCGAGATCGCCGGCGCGGCGACCGGCCACGGCACCGCCATTGCGTACTTCCCCGAGCGCCGCGGCCTGATTCGCGTGCTGGGCGGCCACGTCCACGCCTACGACGACAAGGCCGCCGCCTGGAGCCGCCTCACGACGGAGCGGCTGCCGATGGGGCCGTACCACAACTTCGCGCAGTCCAGCCCCGCTCACAAGGCCGTGCTCTTCGGCGGCGGCAACGGCAGCAAGGACGTCTACCGCCTCGACGCGGCCGGCAAGATCGCCGCGCTGAAGCCCGCGCCGGTCGAGGTCGGCGTCAACACGGCGGTCGTGACCGTCGATCCGGTCGGCGGCGAGTTGCTGGTGCTGCACAAGGGCGGGCAACTCTTCGCCTGCGACCCGACCGCCGACGCCTGGCGCGAAGTCCCCACCGAGTTGCCGTTCGCGCTGAAGGGCAGCAGCTTCGACGTGGTCGCCACGCCGGTGCCCGAGTACGGCGTCGTGCTGGTCTTCACCGGCCCGTCGAAGGGTACCAAAGTCTGGCTGTACAAGCCCGCGCCGGCGAAGCGGTAGCCGCGGCCCCGGTTCGTTCGCCACCCGGCCGCTTGGACGCGCCGACCGGGTGTGGTACAACGGAGGGGCCGCGCGTCACCGCTTTATTGGGGAGGGCCGACATGGGGGGGTTCGCCGTCGCCGTGAGTTTGTGGGCCGCCGCCGGGCTGGCGTCGGCCGCGCCGCCGGGCGTCGCCGCGCTGGTCGCCCGGCTGGGCCACCCCGACTTCGCCGAGCGCGAGGCCGCCGCGAAGAACCTGGCCGCCGTCGGCGAGCCGGCGCTGCCAGCCCTGCGGGCGGCCACCGGCTCCGAGGACGCCGAGGTGGCCCGCCGCGCCGCCGACTTGGTGCTGAGCGTTAGCCGCGACGCCGAGGCCCGCCGGCTGCTCGCCCCGACGCTGGTGACGCTCGCGGCACCCGCCGAGGGCCCTCTCACGCTGGCGCAAGTCGCGTCGGCCTGGTCGAAGGCGTCGGGCCTCGAGTTCGTCGTCGCCCCGGCGGAGTTAGGCCGCACCCTTGTGGCCAGCCGCGCCGCCGCCCCCGTGCCGCTGTGGGCCGCCGTCGAAACGGTCGCGCAAGAACTGAACCTCGACGTGCGCCGCGCCGCCGACCGCCCCGCGCTGACGCTCACCCCGAGCAGCGCCGGCAAGCGGCCGGGTCGCTTCACCGCGCACGCGCTGGCGGTCGAGGCGATGCCGACCGACGGCGTCCTCCTGCCGCCGGAGGCGCTGTCGGTGGTGCTGCAAACCTACGCCGAGCCGAAGTTGCGCCTGCGGCAGTTCGACGGGGTCGTGGTCACCAAGGCGACCGACGCCGGCGGCCGCGAGCTGCGCACACTGCCGACGCTGGTGTTCACGCCGCCGGCCCCCGTGGCGTACCGCGGCCGGGGGTTGCGCGGCGGCGGGGCCATCGTCCTCGACGGCAACGGCGTGGCCCTGGTGCCGAGCGGGCTGCCGGCCCCGGCGTTCGCCCCGTCGGCGTCGCAGGCGCTCGTCCGCTTCGCGGTGCCCGAGGACGCGCCGCAACGCCTCGCGGTACTGGAGGGCTTCTTCCGCGCGACCGTCGTCGGGGCCGACGAGGAGTTGTGCCGCGTCGGCGGCCTCGACGAGAAGCCGCTGGGGGCCGCCAACGGCCGCGGCGTCGGCTTGACGGCCCACACGGTGCCGCAGGCCGGCGACGGCGGGTCGATGCTCGTCGTCTCGGTCACGAGTCTGCTGGGCCAGTACCAGTACGGCACGGCCCCGCCGCTGCTGCTCCCCGCCGCCACGGCCGCGAACCTCGGCCTGCCCCGCCGCGACGGCCAGCCGCTTACCCCCATCACTTCGGCCGCCTCCGGGCTGGTCGTGACCGACGCCGCCGGCGAGCCGTTCGAGGCGAGCGCCGGCGTGACGATGGCGCTGCCCCTCGGCGACGGCCGCTACACCGAGCGGCTGACGCTGCGGCTGCTGCCGACGGAGAAGACCCGCGGCGTCCCGGCCACGGTGACGCTGTCCGGCGCGCGGACCCGGCCGCTCGACATCCCGTTCACCTTGCGCGACGTGCCGCTGAGTGTCGGCCCGACGCTGCCGACGCCGTGAAGCGCCGCGTTCCCTGCCGTGCCTTGAGCCATTTCTCGGCGACCGGGGGACGAAAGTCCCCCGAGGGGACTCCCATCGCGTGGAGACTTCCCGGTGTGGGGCGTCTCCTCGGGGACTTTCGTCCCCCGCTCGCCGGCCGGTGCCCTCACGC
>JANXTD010000781.1 GCA_025352585.1 Fimbriiglobus sp. | reverse complement strand
AGGAACTGGTTCACGGCGAAGACTACGCGACCCGCGAACAGGCGACGGCGAGCATCTTCGAGTACATTGAGGCGTTCTACAACCGCGTCCGACGGCACTCATCGCTGGGGTACGTCGCCCCGGCCGAGTTCGAGCGGACGCATAACCAAACCCACCGCTAAAGACTGTCCACGATTCGTGGGGAACTCCACAGCGCGGAGTTGTGGCACTTCGAGTCGGCCCAGACGACCTCCAGCCGCGGGCACCGCCCCGGCCCCAACTCGGCGAGCACCGGCCGCGCCGCCTTGGCGTCGTCCACGCTCGCCGCGCACACCGCCACGGCGATCAGGAATCCGAGCGTGTCGACGGCGATCGTCCGCTTCCGGCCGGTGACCTTCTTGCCACCGTCGTACCCGCGCTCGCCGCCCCGCTCGGTCGTCTTCACCGACTGGCTGTCGATGCTCCCCGCGCTCGGCGTCGGGTCCCGGCCCTCGCCGCCGCACTCGCGGGCGACCTCGCGCAGGGTGTCCAGGACGCGCTGCCACGTGCCGTCGGCCCGCCACGCGGCGAAGTAGTCGTACACCGTACTCTTGGGCAACAGGTCGTGCGGCAGCAGGTCCCACTGGCACCCGGAGCGGCTGAGGTAGAGCAGTGCGTTGACGACTTCCCGCAGGTCCACCGTGCGCGGCCGGCCGCCGGACTTCGCGGGCGGCAGGACGGTGGCGAGGAGGCCCCACTGGTCGTCGGTGAGGTATAGCCTCTCAGATTCGACGCTAACTTGTTGAAAGAGGATCGACCATGGCGATGCGGAAGGGAATCCAGCACAAACTCAGCACAGGTAAAATGGAGACGGTGATGCGAACGGCGAAAAGACCAGGAATACCAGTGTCGGAGCCGGCTACGATCAAAACTAGCGGAGAGGGCGGGATTCGAACCCACGGTAGGAGTTACCCTACGCGGCTTTAGCAAAGCCGTGCTTTAAACCACTCAGCCACCTCTCCGACTCCCCAGCAAAATAGCAGCGATCCCCCGCGCCGACAATAGGAAGCCGGCCATTTCCCGCCGCACCCGGTCGCACCCCGACCGCAACGCTTTCCCGAGATTCCTGGCCGCACTCGCCCCGCGGTACGCCATGATTGACGCGACGACGGCGGCCGAGGTTCGCGGGGCGTGGGGCAATCGGATGACGGCGAAAGCGGCGACTTCCGTGCTGATCCACCTCGGCATGGTCGTGGCGTTCTGGGCGCAAGGGGAACTGTTCCTTGCGGCTAACGGGCCGACCTTCGACGAGGCCGTCCACCTGGCCGCGGGGCACTCCTATTGGGCCACGGGCGACTTCCGGCTCAACGTCGAAGACCCGCCGCTGCCGAAACTGCTCTGGGCACTCCCCGGACTGATCGACGGCTCCGCCCCCTTCCGGCCCGACGCCGGTCAGTGGGACCGCGGCGAGGAGTGGCTGATCGGCCACGAATTCCTGTACGGCGAGCCGGGCCGTGTCGAGCGGCTGTTGAGGCCGGCGCGGCGGGTCAACCTCCTCTTCGGCGTCGGCGTCGTGGTCCTCGTCGGCGTCTGGGCGCGGCGACTGTGGTCGAGTGACTGCGCGGGGGCCGTGGCGTCGGCGCTGGCGGCGTTCGACCCCACGCTCGTGGGCATTTCCGGCGTGCTCTCTTCGGACGCCGCGCTCACGCTTTTCACGCTGCTCAGCGCGTACTGCCTCTGGGAGTACGCCGGCGGCCGCGACCGGCGCTGGCTCGTCGCCACGGGGGTCGCGTTGGGCCTGACCCTCGGCTCGAAGTTCTCCGCGGTCGCAACGGTGGCCGGGCTGCTGGCCGGCGTCGCGGGCTTCGTGCTCGCTGGCGGCTCGTTCGACCCGGCCGGTGGGACGCTGGCGGCGCGGCTGCGGAGCTGCCTCACGCCGGGGGTGCGAATCACGATTCTCGCGCTGGTGACGCTGGCCTGCCTGTACTTCGTCATCCGCTTCCCCGATTGGGGCCGAGGCCTCAAGCAGCAACTGGTGCGCGGCGCGACCGGCGACCCGCACTTCTACTTCCTCGGCGAGGTGAGCGTCAAGCCGTCGCCGTGGTACTTCGTCGTGGCATTGGCGGTGAAACTACCCCTCGGCACACTGGCCCTGGTGGCATGCGCAGCGGCGTGGGCCGTCGTTTCCCGGCGGACTCTGTCGAATCGCTGGACCCTGGTCGCGCTGCCGCCGGCGGTGTTCCTGCTCGCGGCTACCGCGAGCGGCGTCAACCTCGGCGTGCGGGTCGTGTTGCCGGTGGTGCCGTTCCTCTGGCTGCTCGCCGGGGGGTTCGCGGCACCGGGGGCGTCGGCCGCCCGGCGACAGCTTTTCGCCTCCGCGGCAGTGTTCGCGGTGGCGATCTCGGCGCTCTACAACTTGCCCACACCGCTGTCATACTTCAACGAGTTGGCCCCGACGCCAGGTACCCGGTTGCGGTTGCTGGGGGACTCGAACCTCGACTGGGGGCAAGGGCTGCCGGCGATCAAGCCTTGGATGCGGGAAGAGAATGTGTCGTGCCTCTACCTGTCGGCTTACGGCACCTGCCCGCCGCGCGTCTACGGCATCGACCACGTGCCCCTTCCGGGATTCGGGGCGCTGGAGGCCGCTGCCCCGCGTCCGCTGCCGGCGGGGATGGAGAAGGTGTACGTCGCGGTGTTCGGCACCAACTTGCAGGGCGTCTACCTGGCCGACCCGCACACCTACAACTTCTTGCGAAGCCGCACGCCGCACGCCGTGTTGGCGGGGTCAGTCTGGGTCTACGACGTGACCGGCGACGCCGACGCGCTGCAAAGGCTGGAGGCGCTGGCGGCGCAGTGCCGGCCGACGGTCACTCCGCCAGCACGCCCTTGAGGAAGCTCACACCGTACTCGATGTCGGCGAAGCGTTCGGCCTGGGTGCCGACTTCGCGCTCGATGCACAGCGGGCCGCGGTAGCCGACGCGAGTCAGGGTGCGGACGAACTCGGCGGTGTCCGTCTGGCCCCGCCCCAGCGGCACCTCGGTGCCCCAGGTGCCCGGCGTCGCCGGCCGGTTGGCGTCCTTGACGTGGACGCTGCGGATGTCCGGGGCGAGTAGTTCGAGCGCCTTGAGCGGGTCGTCCATGTCGTAGAGTAGCATGTTGGCGGGGTCGAAATTCACCTTCAAGTTCGGGCAGGCGAGGTCGTCCAGGGTTTGCCGCAACAGCGCGGCGCGTTCCTGGCCCGTCTCGAACGCGGCCGTGACGCCGGCGTCCGCGGCCAGCGTGCCGACTTTCGCCAGCGTGTCGAGGAAGGCGCGGCGG
>JANXTD010000494.1 GCA_025352585.1 Fimbriiglobus sp. | reverse complement strand
CAAAGCGTTTTATGGCAGCTTCGCCCTTCCCATCAGCGTCCTCGCCACCCCTGGCTCGCCCTCCGACGTGCCCGGATTCAAAATCCCGTTATGTGCTTGCTGCCGGGGGCGACGCGGAACTTCAGGCCGTGCTCGGTGATCACGCCCGGCTTCGGGGCCGGCGGGGCGTGGCAGTCGAACGACTCCTGCTTGGCGACGTGGTCCTCGGCGAACCAGTAGAACTGGCTGCCGGGGTACAGGCCTTCGAGCGCCTTGTGGATCGACTGCCGCAGCCGGAACATCCCCGCGGCGAAGTACTCGACGACGATCATGTCGCCGAAGCGATCGACCACTAGGCCGCTCAGGCCGTCGGCCTCCGAGAAGACGAGCCGGTAGGCGTTCGTGACGGTGTCGAGCTTGACCGCGTCGCGCCGCAGGGCCACGGCGTCGCCGATTTTGCGGGCGAAGAAGGCGTCGTCGATCGCCTCCGTCGGATCGCTCGTGAGGACGCGCAGGGTGATGCGCGAGTGGGCGTTGTAGAGGCCGCGGGCGCACCACTTGCCGCCGCGGTCGAGGATATCGACGACCCCGCCGTTGGCGACGCGGCCGCTGGGCTTCTCGACCATCTTCTGGAAGACCCAGGGGTGCGCCGAGTTCCGCTCGATCTTGAGCCGCACCGTCGGCAGCGGCCCGGTCTGGGGGCCGACTTGGATTCCGGGGAAAGGTTGCGTTGCGTCGGTCATCGGGGGTCTCAGAATTCGCTCAGGGTGCGGATGCGCTTGTTGATGTCGGTGTTGACCGAGTGGTACGGCACCGTCAGGTGGTTCGAGTCGAACAGGTCGGTGCGCAGCACCTCCACGTCGTCCGCGCCGAGGGCGTTGGTGAAGATCGGCAGCAGGTAATCGACGCCGACTTGCGACGGCCGCATCGCCTCGGGGTCGTAGAAGCTCGGGTGCATCAGCCGGGCGTGGATGTGGCCCCAGCGGTCGCGGAAGTCGTTGGCGAAGACCTGGCCGAGGTGCAGCCCCTTGCCGCGAGTGTACTGCAACACCGCCACCGCATTCATCTGGCCTTCGAGCAGCAGGTCAACCGAGTGCCCGCCGAGCATCGTGGCGTGGTAGCGGTCGAAGAGCACCGGCCGGCCGCCGCGCTGGATGTGGCCGATCTTGCGCGTGAAGACCGCCGCGCGGGCCGACTCGTTGCGCCGCTTACTCGTGAAGTAGGTGTCGCCGAGGCGCTCGATGAGGATCGCCCGCAGCGCCTCGCTGGCCCCGCTCAGGACGACGTTGCCGGCGGGGTCGTGGCTGGCGTACTCGGCCCCGAGTTCCTGGCCTTCGTGGTCGATGATCCCCTCGCCGCAGACGATCACGACGTGCTTTTGCAGGTCGTAAATCTGCGTCACGCGCTCGACGAGCCGATCGACGTTGAGCCGGTGTTCGGGCACGATGAGTAGGTCGGGTTGGCCGTACATCGCCCCCATCGCGATGTACCCGGAGTGCCGACCCATGCACTCGACGATCGCAATCCGGCGGTGGCTCTCGGCGGTCGTGCGGACGCGCTGCACGCCGGTCGCGGCGACGTAGACCGAAGTCGCGTAACCCGGCGTGACGTAGTTGACCATCTGGTCGAGGTCGAAGCGGCCGCCCCGCTGCCGCCGGCCGTACCAGTAGCCGCCGTTCTCGACGACCGCCCCGCCGCTGGGGTCGATCGGCGGGGTGCCGCCGGGGGTCGCCTCGCCGAAGCGGACGTACTCGTCCGGCTCCGCGGGGTAGTTCAAGCCGAGGTCGTTGTCGATCGTCTTGGGCGCGAGGACCGTGGGCAGGTTCTCGCTCAACGCCTGCATGGCGTTGAGGGTGCCGTCGCCGCCGACGCAGATCAGGCCGTCGATTTGCAGCCGCTTCAGCCGGTCGGCGATGAGGCCGATCGCGTTCTTGTCGCCGGCATCGACGTAGTCGCGCGACGCCCCCAACACCGTGCCGCCGTAGCAGGGGTCGAGTTCGGGGATCGTCGAGTAGAGGGGGTTCAGCACGACGTGCGGGACGCGGGGGTTGAACAGCGAGCTGAAGCCCTTGATGAAGCCGACGACCTCGACCTTGCGCTGGTTGGCCCGCGTGACCGCGCCGTAGACCGTGGCGTTGAGGGCCGGGGTGTCGCCGCCGGCGGTGAGGATTCCGATGCGCCGCATGTCTCGCCCCTGGGTCGCGTGCCGCCACGGTGTCAGGATAGCGACTCGCCGGCGGGAAGCCCGGCGGTTCCGCGTCAGGGGCCGGCCATGAGGTACTCGCGCAGCACGGCGTAGTAGCCCTCGCAGCGGGCGTTCCAGGCGTCGCGGTCGTCGGGGAGGTACCAGCTCAGCGGGCGGAACGTCACCAGCACGGCGACCCGGTCGGTGTCGAGCTTCAGCATCTGCAAATCGACCTCGATCGGCTCCTTGCCGCGCGGCACCGACGGCACCCGCATCGCCGAGAAGAAGTTCATCAGCCCGCTCTTGGACGCGTTGGGCGGGGCCGACGGCTCCTTCCAGCCGGCCGGCAACTCCACCCTGACGCGGATGAACCCCGGCTCGGAGGCGACGGCGAGGCCGTTGACGTCCTCGATGAAGCCGCGCAACTTGGCCGCCGCGAGCCGCTCCGGCAGCATCGCCTCGAAGCGGTCGGACAGCACGAATTTGTCCGCGTCACTCGGCGGGTCGCGGCGCGGGCCGTCGTCGTCGTCGGCGAGGGTGCAGACCACGATGTCGTCGTCGGAGGCCGGACGCGCGGCGGCGGCCCGCGGCTTGGTCGCCTCCCAGATGTCGAAGCCGACGGCCCGGCTGAGCTGCCGGGCCATCTCGCGCGCCCCGCCGTGGCGCTCGTTGGGGTACTTGCTCAGGGCGATCTGGACGACGCCCTCGACCGCCGCGGAGATCTCCGGGCAGCCGACGCGGTTGAAGCGTGGCGGCGGCTTGTGGATGTGCGCCGCGAGCAGGTCGTCGGTCTCGACGTTGTCGAACGGCAGCCGGCCGGCGAGCATCTCGTACATGATGACGCCGACCGAGTAGAGGTCGCCGCGCGGGTCGACGGCGTCGCCGCGCACCATCTCGGGGCTGACGTAGGCCGGGGTGCCGCAGGCGAAGACCGGGCCGCGGCCGGTCAACTCGGCGAGCTGGATGTGCGGCTTCGACGCGAACCCGGCGAAGCCGAAGTCCATGACCCGCACCGACTCCGCGGCGGTGTCGAAGTCCATGACCATGAGGTTGGCGGGCTTCAAGTCGCGGTGGACGACCTGGGCGGCCTGCGCGGCGTCGAGGGCGTGCAGCAACGGGCCGATCAGCCGGGCCATGCGGTCCTCGGTCACGCGGCCGCACCTCGCCAGGACCGCCTCCAGCGTGACGCCGGGGATAAAGTCGAGGACCAGGCAGGCCCCGAGCGGGTCGTCCAGCGCCGCGCCGTGCAGCTTGACCGCGTAGGGGTGTTGGAAGCGCGACATCGACTTCACTTCGCCGTCGAAGAACTGGCGGAAGCGCGGGTTCGACTGGACGTGGTCCTTGATGCGCTTGATGACGACGAGCCGCGAGTGGTCGGTGACCACGCGGCCGAGGTAGACGTGGGCGTTGCTGCCCTCGCCGAGGAAGCGGACCGCCTCGTAGCGGCCCAGGAAGACTTTCCCGAGGATGGGGTTCACGGCCGGCACCGCCGGAGGCCGGGGCATCGACCCCGAATCCGACGGCCTGGCGAACCGCCCCGACAGACTTGGCAACCGCATCGTACCGACCCCTCGCCGTGGCGGCCCGACCCCGGCCGATCAACGCCCGCCGCAAGGGTAGTGCGGGAATCCCCGTTGGCAAACCGGAGTCGCCCCCGCCGTCAGTCCGTTGCGACGGCGTACCGCACGGTCGCCGCGAATTCCGCGCCGGGCGCGAGAACGCGCTGCCCCGCGTCAACCCCGCGGGCGGAAAGGTTCAACGCGTCCGAGGTGCAGGTGTACGGCTCGACCGCGACCGCCCGCCTGTGCCCCGGCGTGAACAGCAACAGTTCGCGGAACGCCGCGTCGGCCGTGACCGTGATTGATTCGGTCGCGGCCGGGTGCGACAGGGTCGCCCGCACGGTCGTGTCGGCCGGCAGGTCGCCGTACAGGTCGTCGAGGACCGCGCCGCCCACCGGCCGTGGCGTCGTGAAGTCCACCGCCGCCAGCGTCGGCACCTTTTCGCCGGTCGCCAGGCTCTCGACGGCGACCCACAGCGACCGCGCGGGGGCGTGCAACACCAAGCCATCGACCGGTTCGTCGGGCAGCGACGGCAGGCCGAAGTACGGGTGGTAGCCGAGGCCGAACGGCACGTTGCCCGGCCCCGGATTCTGAACGCGGCAGCGAACTTCCAACGCCGACGCCGTGAGCCGGTACGTCACCGTCAACACGAGGTCGCCGGGCCAACAGGCGAGCACGTCGGGCCGGTCGGTCGCGATGCGGAACTCGCCGGTGATCTCGGCCGCGTCATCGGTCGCCGTGACGCCGACGACTCGCCACGCGCTCTTCGGCGTGAAGCCGTGGATGGCGTGCTTCCCCGACGACTCGTTCAACGGCAACTGGTACTCTTTGCCCTCGAAGGTAAAGTGCCCGCCCTTGAGCCGGTTTGGGAACGGGAACAGAATCGGGTGGCCCGAGCGCGTCGGCACGGGGTTGGTCTCCCAGTCCGGGGCAGTGTACAGCACGGGGCCGACGCCGCCGGACTTGCTGCGCACCGACCAGCGGACGCAGTTGAAACCGAGCATCGGCCAGACTTCGGCCGTCGCGCCGCTGGCGTCGTCGGCAAGGGTGTAAACGGTGCCGCGGGCCGCGCCGGCACCGGCCTCGCGGGTGGTGATTCCGAACGGCATGGCGCGAACTCCGGGGATGTCGGGGGCGGTCAGTCTAGCGAACGCGGCTACGATTGAAGTGGGGGTGGGTGTGGACGACACGGCGGCACTGCGGGCGACGATCGCGGCCGACCCGGCGGCCGACCTGCCGCGGCTCGTCTACGCCGACTGGCTCGAAGACGGCGGCGACGACGGCCAGGCGGCGATGATCCGCGCGCAAGTCCAACTCGCCCACGAGCCGGCCTGGTCGCCCCTGGCGGTGCACTGCCGCCACCACACGCCCGACGTGCTGACCGGCAAGCCGTGGCGGCACACGCTGCCTGCCGTCTCACCGCGGATCGCGGAGTGGCACGCCGAGACGCCGTTCCGCCGCGGCCTGCCGGACTGGCTGGTGGTGCGCGACCTCGCCTCGTTCCTCGACGACGCCGCCCGCCTGTTCGCGCTCGCCCCGATCACGACGTTGTCGCTGCCCACGTCGTTGCTGGGCTACTGGCAAGACTTCGCGCGTCAGCCGTGGCTGCGGCAGGTGCGTGCCCTGCACTTCTACGGCGTCTCGACCCCCATCGAGCAGCTGCGCGTGTTGGCGAACGCCGTGAACGCCAGTGCCGTCGAGGAGCTGACGCTGGAGCGCACCAGCGGCCCGGCCTTCCCCGTGGTGCTGGGCGACCTGTTCCAGAGCGACCTCGGCAAGCGGCTCAAGCACCTCGACTTGCGCGCCGGCGGCGACAACGGCGGCGAGTGGCTGGAG
>JANXTD010000707.1 GCA_025352585.1 Fimbriiglobus sp. | reverse complement strand
CTCCGTAGAACAACGCACGCCCCACGTTACACCCAGCGTGCGCGGGGTCAACGGCATCGCCACGGGAGTCTCACCATGACAGGCTTGGCCGCACAGATCGAGGAGACCGCCAGCGTCATCCGGGCGAAGTGGCCGCACCGGCCGCGGGTCGGCATCATCCTGGGCACCGGCCTGGGCAAGCTCGCCGAGGACATCGCGGCCGAGGCAGTCTTCCCCTACGAAACCTTGCCGCACTTCCCGCGCTCGACGGCCCCGTCGCACAAGGGGCAACTCGTCTGCGGCACCCTCGGCGGCAAGCGGGTCGTGGCGATGGAGGGCCGCTTCCACTTCTACGAGGGCTACACCCTCCAACAAATCACCTTCCCCGTCCGCGTCATGAAGGCGTTGGGGTGCGACACGCTGATCGTCAGCAACGCCTGCGGCGGCATGAACCCGCAGTACGTCGCCGGCGACATCATGCTCATCGAGGACCACATCAACTTGCTCGGCGACAATCCGCTGATCGGCCCCAACGACGACACGCTGGGCGAGCGCTTCCCCGACATGTGCTTCGCCTACGACCGCGACTTGCTCAAGCTCGCCAAGGAGGTGGCCGTGCGCGAGCAGATCGCCGTGCAACAGGGCGTGTTCGTCGCCGTGGCGGGGCCGAACCTCGAGACGCGCGCCGAGTACCGCTTCCTGCGCATGCTCGGGGCCGATTGCGTCGGGATGTCCACGGTGCCAGAGGTGATCGTCGGCGTCCACGCGAAGCTACGCAACCTCGGCTTCTCAGTCGTCACCGACCTGTGCCTGGCCGACGCACTGAAGCCGGTGAGCCTCGCCGAGATCGTCCACACCGCCAACGCCGCGGAGCCACAGCTTCGGCGGCTGGTGCGGGCGGTAATCGCGGCGCTGTAAGATCGGCCCGCCGCGACACCCCCGACGAGTGACGTTACGGCGCGGCGTCGGCGGGCGGCTTGCCGCGGGCGAGGAAGTCGCCGGCGACGAACACCGCCGAGCCGCCCAAGATCAGGTTGTACACCGTCGCCGTGCGGCCGGTCGCGGTGACCGTGGCGACCGTCGCCGCCTGGCGCTCGCCGCCCACCCAGCGCCAGACGCGGTCGCCCGCCTTGAGGTCGCCGGCCTTGCGTAGGCCACCCGCGACCAGGCTCAGCGGCTGCTCGGGAGTCGTCAGCGCGGTGCCGCCGTCGGTCGTCACCTCGACGAGTTTGTTCGTCGTTTCGTAGAGGTGCGTGACCTTGCCGGGCGACGCCTTGCCGTCGGCCCCGACGGTCGTGACGGTGTCGCCGACCTTCAGCGCCTCGATCTTCGCCACGCCGCCGGGCACGCGGACGAGCGTCCCGGCCGGGAAGCAGCCGGGGTGGCACGGCTTCTCCAACCCGTTCTTCACCGGCGGTGGCTGCACCCACATTTCGACGACGTACTCGGTGCGGCCGTCCTGCCCCGGCACGAGCAGCCGGCCAGCCGCCAGCCCCGGCCCTGTACTGACGAACGTCAGAGCTGTCGTGACCTTCGGCCCCTTGAGCCGGTAAACCGACCGCTTCGTCGGCGAGTCGTTGACGTGGCCGATCGCGCCGACCTTGACGAATTCGATCGTGCAGTCCAGCACCTCGGGCGGCTTAGCGTTCTTGCGGGAGCGATCGACGCCGTCGGTTTCGCGGCCGTTGACGAGGTCGCCGTACTCGTCGTAGTTGGGCGGCGTCGTCGTGAAAGTGAGCGTGCCCTTGCCCTCGCCTCGCACATCGACCTCGGCGTTGAGCCGTACGCCGTAGACGGGGTGGACGCTCTCCGGGAGCGGAATGCCCGGCGCGAACTGCCCCGAGAGGAGCACGACTTTCGCGGCGGCCGGCGGCGCGCAGCACACAGCCCCCGGTGCGAGCAACACGACCGCGAGCAAACTGACGTAGCGCATAGCCAACCTCCGCGTCCGGGGAATCCCGCCGCGGGTGTCAGTGTAACCGACGACGCCCCTCGGAAGTCCCGAATTTCGCGGCCTCACTTCGCGGGGTGTGCCTGCAAGAACTTCACGATCAGCTTCGGGGCCTCGGCCGGGAAGGTGTGGCCGCCGGGCGAGACCAGCGAGACGAACGGCGTGCCGCTGCCGCTGGCGTACTCGGTCCCGACGAGGTCGCCCGCCTTGGCCCACGGCTTGCCCTCGGCGTCGCAGCCGTTGAGCTTGCGCACGGCGTCCATCGCCCGGTCCTGCCACGCCCACTTCACCAGCGGGTCGGCCTTGCCGGCGACGTGCAGCGCCGGCTTGGGCTTGAGGTTCTTGACCTCCGCCGGCGGCGGGATCGCCGAACTCGGCGCGACGGCCGCGAACGCCTCCCCTCGCTTCGCCCACAGCAGGTACGTGAACGCGCCGCCGTTCGAGTGGCCCGTCGAGTAGACGCGCTTCGGGTCGATCGCGGCCTCGGCCGTCAGCGACTTCAGCACCGCGTCGAAGAACTTCAGGTCGCGGTCCTGCTGGTCGCCGGCGGTCGCTTGCCAGCCGGACTTCTTGCCCTCGGGGTCGGTCAACTTGCCCGGCGTGTTCAGCCCCTGCGGGTAGACGACGACCGCCTCCGGCCAGTGGGTGTGGAAGGCGTAGGTGCGGGCCGCGTGGGCCGCCGTGCCGCCGTGGCCGTGGAAGACGAACAGCAGCGGCGCGGGGCCTTTCCCGACGCTCGGGGCGTACACGATCGCTTGCCGGGCGACCCCCTCGACCGTCCACTCGCGCGGCGGCTCCGCGGCACCCAGGTACGCGGCGAACCCCACCCAGCCGACAACCGTGGCGACCCAACGCATGGCGAAACTCCCCGGCGAGTGAACGGACGCGACGCGGGTTCAACCCCGCCCAGGCGGAGCGAGTTCCGCAGCGCAATTCGCCTTGACCGGCGGCGCGGGTCCGTGCGACGATTCGCCCCGCACGGCAGGAGGCCGGCCGGACTGAGAGTTCCCCCCGGATGGATTCGGCATGACGGACAACTTCGCGACGCTCCACGAACGCATCACCGCCCGCACCGCCCGCGTCGGCGTCATCGGCCTCGGCTACGTCGGCCTGCCGCTCGCCCGCGCCTTCGCCGCCGCGGGGTTCACCGTCACCGGCTTCGACATCGACGCCCACAAGGTCGAGAAGCTCAACGCCGGGTACTCGTACATCGCCCAAATCCCGCACACCGTGATCGAGACGATGCGCGCGAGCGGGTTCACGGCGACCGACCGCTTCGACCGCCTGGGCGACGTCGATTGCATCCTGATCTGCGTGCCGACCCCGCTGACGGATGCCCGCGAGCCGGACCTGACTTACGTGCTGAACTCGACCTACGCCATCGCCGGGCAGTTGCGGCCGGGGCACCTCGTCGTGCTCGAAAGCACGACCTACCCCACGACCACCCGCGGCGACGTGCTGCCGGTACTGGCCAAGACAGGGCTGACGGTCAGCGACGACTTCTTCCTGGCGTTCAGCCCCGAGCGCGAGGACCCCGGCAACGCCAACCACTCCGTCCACAACACGCCCAAGGTCGTCGGGGGGCTGTGCGCGCGCAGCACAGAACTCGCGTGTGCGCTGTACACCGCGATCGTGCCGAGCGTGGTGCCGGTGTCGTCGCCGGAGGTCGCGGAGGCGTGCAAGATTCTCGAAAACACGTATCGGGCCGTCAACATCGCACTGGTGAATGAGTTGAAGGTTCTGTACGACCGCATGGGCATCGACGTTTGGGAAGTCATTGACGCGGCGAAGACGAAGCCGTTCGGCTTCCAGGCCTTCTACCCCGGCCCCGGCCTCGGCGGCCACTGCATCCCGATCGACCCGTTCTACCTGTCGTGGGTCGCCCGCAAGTACGGCCTCACCACGCGCTTCATCGAACTCGCCGGCGAGGTCAACACGGCGATGCCGAGTTACGTCGTGACTCGGATCATGGAGGCTCTTAACGACCGCGAGCGGGCCATGAAGGGCAGCAAGGTTGCGATCCTGGGCATGGCCTACAAGAAAGACGTTGACGACCCTCGCGAGTCCCCCGGCTTCGAGTTGATGGACCTCCTCCTCAAGAAGGGCGCGGCGGTGTCGTACAACGACCCGCACATCCCGACGCTGCCGAAGATGCGCCACTGGCCGCTACTCGCCGCGATGGACAGCACCCCGCTGACGGCGGAGTACCTGGCGGCGCAAGACTGCGTCTTGATCGCGACCGACCACACGGCGTACGACTACGAGTTCATCGCGAAGCACGCGAAGCTAGTGGTCGATACCCGCAACGCGGCGAAGCACGTCGTCTCACGGGCGAACGTGTTGCGGGCTTGAAACTCGGGTATGGGGTATCGGGTGTGGGGCATGGTCGGCGGGATTGGCCTACACTACCCGCATGGACGATGCGTTCTTGCGGGCGATCCGCGCCGACCCCGAGGCCGACTTGCCGCGGCTCGTCTACGCCGACTGGCTGGACGAGCACGACGACCCGGCGCGGGCCGAGTTCGTCCGCGTGCAGTGCGAGCTGGCGAAGCTGCCCGACCACGACTCCGCCTACGCCGCCCTCGAAGACCGCGAGCACGAGTTGCTGGCCGAGCACGAGGCGAAGTGGCTCGGCGACGGCCCGACCCCCGACGAGTGGACCTTCCGCCGCGGCTTCGTCGATGAACTGCGGCTCGACCCCTATGACCCGCCACCCGCCGAGTGGCTGACGCGGCAGGCGGTCACGAGTGTGACGCTGACGAGTCGCGTAGACTCTCCCGACATCGACGCCGATGCCGTAACGCCCCTGACAAATGTGCTCGGGATGGAAGGTTTGCGTGAGATTGACGCCACACTCCTGGTGGATGGGGCTGGCTACAGGCGGCTGCGGGGTTTCATCCGGGAGTGGGATAGCCCCGGTAAAAAGTCCTTGATGCTGGCGGGCTTCAGTGGGTCGCTCGGGTTCAGCTTGTTGCTCCGCCTCGCGCCAGTCGCCCGCCACCTGCGCAACCTCCGCGTGACCAACGTGACGGGCGAATCCGGGAGGGAACACTTGAGGGTTGGCGCTCACCAAATCGCCGATGTCTTGTGTGACGCGCCTCTGGAAGCCCTAACGGTTGACAACGCCAACCTGACCGCGCT
>JANXTD010000682.1 GCA_025352585.1 Fimbriiglobus sp. | reverse complement strand
CGAGCTTCACGATGGGCGGCACCGGCGGCGGCATCGCCTACAACCGCGAGGAGTACCGCCGGCTCGTGGCCTTGGGGATCGAACTCTCCCCGGTCGGCGAGACGCTCGTCGAGGAGTCGATCATCGGCTGGAAGGAATTCGAGCTGGAGGTGATTCGCGACAAGGCCGACAACGTCGTGATCGTCTGCAGCATCGAGAACCTCGACCCGATGGGGGTCCACACCGGCGACAGCATCACGGTCGCCCCCGCGCAGACGCTCTCCGACAAGGAGTACCAGCGGATGCGCGACGCGGCGAAGGCGATCATCCGCGAGATCGGCGTCGAGACCGGCGGCTCGAACATCCAGTTCGCCATCGACCCGGCGACCGGCCGCATGATCGTCATCGAGATGAACCCACGCGTCAGCCGCTCCTCGGCCCTCGCGTCGAAGGCGACCGGCTACCCCATCGCCAAGATCGCGGCGAAGCTGGCCGTGGGGTACACGCTCGACGAGTTGCACAACGACATCACGCGGACGACCCCGGCGAGCTTCGAGCCGACGATCGACTACGTCGTCGTGAAGATGCCGCGCTTCAACTTCGAGAAGTTTCCGGGGGCCGACGGCACGCTGACGACGCAGATGAAGTCGGTCGGCGAGACGATGGCGATCGGCCGGACCTTCAAGGAGTCGCTGCAAAAGGCGTTGCGCGGCCTGGAGGTCAACCGCTTCGGCTTGGGCCTGGACCGCGAAGACCGCTGGGGCACCAAAGACCAGCCGTCGATGGACGAGATTTTGGCGAAGCTCACGACGCCGAACGCCGAACGCATCTGGTACGTCCGCTACGGTTTCAAGGCCGGCATGAGCGTCGAGCAGGTGTTTGCCCGTACCAAGATCGACCCCTGGTTCTTGCGCAACATCGAAGAACTCGTGACGTTCGAGACCGAGTTGGCGGCCATCGGCCGGCTGTCGGCGTGCAGCCCGGCGCAGATGCTCAAGGCCAAGCAGTTCGGCTTCGTCGATCGGCAGTTGGCGACGGTCTGGGGCAGCACCGAGGGCCGCGTCCGCGAGGCCCGCAAGGCGATGGGCGTCGTGGCGACGTTCAAGTCGGTGGACACCTGCGCCGCGGAGTTCGAGGCGTTCACGCCGTACTACTACAGCACCTACGAGGCGGCGGTAATGACGCCGGACGGCCCGCGCGTCGAGGACGAGGTGCTGCCCTTCAGCGGCAAGCCGCGCATCATGATTTTGGGCGGCGGCCCCAACCGCATCGGCCAGGGGATCGAGTTCGACTACTGTTGCTGCCAGGCGGCGTTCGCGCTGCGGCAGGCCGGTTACGAAGTC
Source organism: Fimbriiglobus sp. (assembly GCA_025352585.1). Taxonomy (GTDB): domain Bacteria; phylum Planctomycetota; class Planctomycetia; order Gemmatales; family Gemmataceae; genus Fimbriiglobus. Next base: position 1,491 of record JANXTD010000682.1, on the reverse strand, counting down.
GTCATGGTGAACTCGAACCCCGAGACCGTCAGCACCGACTACGACACCAGCGACCACCTGTTCTTCGAGCCGCTGACCGTCGAGGACGTGCTGAACATCTGCGACCGGATGCAGCCGGCCGGGGTCATCGTGCAGTTCGGCGGCCAGACGCCGCTGAACCTCGCGAAAGCGCTGTCGAAGATGGGGGTGCCGATCATCGGCACGAGCGTCGAGAGTATTGACCTCGCCGAGGACCGCGAACTGTTCTCGCAGGTCGCCCACGACCTCGGCATCCACCAGCCGGACAACGGCACCGCGTTCGACCTGCAAGCGGCCTGGAGCATCGCCCAGAGCGTCGGCTACCCGATGGTCGTGCGGCCGAGTTTCGTCCTCGGTGGCCGGGCGATGGAGATCGTCTACGACGAGTCGGCTTTCTCACGCTACATGACGCGGGCGTTCGAGGTCAGCCCCGGCAAGCCGGTGTTGATCGACCGCTTCCTCGAAAACGCCACCGAGGTCGATGTCGATTGCCTGAGTGACGGCACACGCACGGTGATCGGCGGCGTCATGCAGCACATCGAGGAGGCCGGCATCCACTCCGGCGACTCGGCGTGCGTCATCCCGCCGCACAGCCTGCCGGCCGACATCGTCGCCGAGATCAAGGTGCTGACGAAGAGGCTGGCGGAACGTTTGCAAGTCCGCGGGCTGATGAACATCCAGTTCGCCGTGACGGGGTTGCGGCCCGACGGCACGACCAACTTCCCGCCGGTGATCTACATCCTCGAAGCCAACCCCCGCGCCAGCCGCACGATTCCCTTCGTGTCGAAGGCGACCGGCGTGAGCCTGGCCCGGTACGCCGCCCTCGTGATGGTCGGCAAGACCCTCGACGAGTTGGGCGTTCTGGATGAGGTCGTGCCGACGCACTACTCGATCAAGGAGAGCGTGTTCCCGTTCAACAAGTTCACCGGGAGTGCCGTGCAACTCGGGCCGGAGATGAAGTCCACCGGCGAGGTGATGGGCATCGATGTCGATGTGGCGATGGCGTTCGCCAAGTCGCAGATGGCGGCGTCGGCGCTACTACCGATGAAGGGGCCGATCTTCATCTCGGTCGCCGGGAACGACAAGCAGCTCATGGTGCCAGTCGCCAGGGAGTTCGCGGCGATGGGCTACTCGCTCATGGCGACCACGGGGACGGCCGCCGTGTTCACAGCCCACGGCATCCCGGTGCAGACGATCCCGAAGATTCAGGAGGGCCGGCCGAACCTGCTCGACAAGATGAAGAACGGCGAGGTGTCGATGGTCATCAACACGCCGAGTGGCCGCGGCAGCAAGACCGACGAGGGCAAGATTCGCACCGAAGCCGTCACCCACCGCGTGACACTGATCACCACCGTGTCGGCGGCGTTAGCGGCGGTCGCGGCGTGCCGGGCGATGCGGGAGCGCGAAATGACCGTGACAGCGTTGCAGGACTGGTTCCCGCCGAAGGCGTGAGGCAGTAGATCTGGTCTTCCG
>JANXTD010000637.1 GCA_025352585.1 Fimbriiglobus sp. | reverse complement strand
CAGCGTTAAAGTGTTGAAGTAACCTCCCCCCGTCGCGTTCCGTCAGGACAGTTGCACTATGGCGTCACGGGTTCCGGGTTCGGCGTGGCTCGTGGTCGCCGCCGGGGTGACGGTCAACCTGTGCCTCGGCGTGCTGTACGCCTGGAGCATCTGGAAGGCCAAACTCGTCGAGTCCCCCGCCGGCACGCCGATGACCGGACTGAACGCCGGCTGGGTGTCCCTGTCGCAGGGCGAGGCGACCTGGGCCTACGCCGTCTGCGGCTTCACCTTCGCGCTGACGATGATCCCCGGCGGCCGGCTGCAAGACCGCTACGGCCCCCGCGCCGGGGCCGCCGTCGCCGCAATCGCGTTGATGCTCGGCTGTCTTCTCGCCGGCTTCGGGCAGAGCTTCGCCGGGCTAGTCGTCGGCTTCGGGCTGCTGGGCGGCGTCGGCATGGGCTTCGGCTACGCCGCGGCGACCCCGGCGGCGGTGAAGTGGTTCGGCCGCGAGCGCCGCGGGCTGATCGTCGGCCTCGTCGTCGCCGGCTACGGGGCCGCCGCGATTTACATCGCCCCGCTCGCCAGCACGCTGATTACCGCCTACGGCCTGACCGTCAGTTTCGTGGCCCTCGGCGTCGCCTTCGGGGCGGTCATCCTGACCGCGAGCCTGTTCCTCAAGACCCCGCCGCCGGGTTACGCCGCCCCGAGTGTCACGCCGGTCACGGCAACGAGCGCCGGCCGCGACTTCACGACGCGGCAGATGCTCGGCACCTGGCAATACTACGCGCTGGTGTTGCTGTTCGTCGGCTCCGCGCAGTCGGGGTTGCTGGTGATCGCCGACGCGACGCCCATCCTCAAGGCGGCGGCGAAGGACGTGCCGTTCCTGGTCGAGAACGCCTGGCTACTGGCCTGCTTCGGCGGCTTCGTCAACGCCTCCGGCCGCGTCGGCACCGGCAGCTACTCCGACCGCCTCGGCCGCGTCAACGCCTACGGCCTCAACGGCCTGCTCGCGGTCGCCTGCCTGGTCGCCACGCCAGCGGTGATCGAGGCCCGCAACGTGCCGCTGTTGTTCGTGGTCGTCGGCGTCGCCTTCTGGCAGTACGGCGGTGGCCTGTCGCTCTTACCCGCACTCACGGCCGACTTCTTCGGGGCGAAGAACCTCGGCACCAACTACGGCTTCGTCTTCCTCGGCTGGGGCCTCGCCTTCTTCGGCCCGCAACTCGCCGCGGAGCTGCGCACGAGTACCGGCCGCGCCGACCTGCCGTTCTACCTGAGCGCCGCCGTACTCGCGGCGACCGTGGCGCTGAGCCGCATAGTACGCCGGCCCTGAAAGCAATTTTGCCACGGAGACGCAGAGTCGCGGAGAAAACCAAATTCAATTTTTGACTTTCTCCGAGACTCTGCGTCTCCGCGGCAAAATATTCTCGACACGTGTTAACGCCGCGCGTCCATGAGCGTGCGGAACTCCTCGAACAGGTAGCTGCTGTCGTGCGGCCCGGCGGCGGCCTCGGGGTGGTACTGCACGCTGAACGCCGGCAACGTCTTGTGCCGAAGGCCCTCGACGGTCGCGTCGTTGAGGCTGACGTGCGTCACCTCCACGTCGGCCGGGACGGTCGCCGGGTCCACCGCGAAGCCGTGGTTCTGGGTCGTGATCTCGACGCGGCCGGTCTTCTCGCTGCGCACCGGGTGGTTGGCCCCGCGGTGGCCGAACTTCAACTTGTACGTCTTCGCCCCGAGTGCGAGGCCCAGCAGTTGGTGCCCCAGGCAGATGCCGAAGACCGGCGTGCGGCCGATCAGGTTGCGCACAGTGTCGATGGCGTAGCCGACCGCCGCGGGGTCGCCGGGGCCGTTCGATAAGAACACGCCGTCGGGCTTGTGGGCGAGAATCTCGGCGGCGGTTGCCGTGCCCGGCACGACGGTCACGCGGCAGCCGACTTGCGTCAGGCAGCGCAAGATGTTCCACTTCATGCCGTAATCGACCGCGACGACGTGCCGGTCGGCCGCCCGCGCCGGCAGGACGTGTTCCGCGAGCGCCCCGAACCCAGCCGTCCACTCGAACGCCGCCTTCGGCACGACTTCGCTCACAAGGTCGCGCCCCGCCATCCCCCCGGCTGCCCTGGCCTTGGCGACGAGCGACGCATCAACGAGATCGACACTCGACAGCACGCCCATCATCGAGCCCGAGCTGCGCAGCCGGCGGACCAGTGCCCGCGTGTCGATGCCCTCGACGCCCACGACCCCGGCCGCCTTGAGGTAGTCGTCGAGGGTCGCGTCGGAGCGGTAGTTGCTCGGCACCCGCGTCAGTTCGCGCACGGCAAACCCGCTGACCTGGACCCCGGCCGACTCCTGGTCGTCGGCGGTGGTGCCGTAGTTGCCGATCATGGGGTTGGTCATGACGACGATTTGGCCGCGGTACGACGGGTCGGTGAGGACTTCCTGGTAGCCGGTGAGCGAGGTGTTGAACACGACTTCGCCGACGCGCTCGGTGTCCGCGCCGAAGCCGCGGCCGGTGAAGATGGTGCCGTCCGCGAGGGCCAATTTCGCCGTCATACTGGGGTCGTCCGTCGAAGGGGGGTCGCGCCGGGGCAAACTCCCTTCAGTGTACGGCGGGGCCGCCGTTCGGGTAGCGACGCGTCAGCTTTACGTCGGCTGCCGTTGCCCCGCGTGCGGCTTGACGGCCGTGCATGGGGACTGGAAGTACGAGTTCATCGGCTACCGCGATTTGCTCGCAAAGGTGTAGGCAATCGGCGCGGCGATAGAATGACTCGCCGCACCCCGAGGCACCGTGACCCATGCGGCGACTGGCCGGCCCGCGCGCCCCCGTGACGAGCCTCGCCGTCAGCGCCGACGGCCGCTGGCTCGGCGTCGTCACCTCGATCGGCGGGCCGCACCCGCGCAACTTCGGCCTGTGGGACTTGCACGCCGGCGACGCGGAACCAACCGAGTCGCTCGCGGGGCAAGCCCTGCACGTCGCCTTCGACCCCGACTCCGAGAGCCTCGTTCTCGCCGGCCCCGAACAGCCGATCCGCCGCTACGCCGTGCCCGACCTCGAGCCGCTCATCCTGCGCACGCCGCCGATGATGGGCGTCGCGCTGCTGACGCCCGGCGGCGAGGCGGTTCTCGGTATCCGCCGGTGGGGAGGGGGGCACCAGGTCTTCCGCTTCGTCCTGAAGTCCGGCGGCCTCGTGGGCCTCAACCGCCCCTTGCCCCTGGAACTCTTCCG
>JANXTD010000589.1 GCA_025352585.1 Fimbriiglobus sp. | reverse complement strand
GTTTCAGAAGGGACTCCGAGTATTGGCAGTGACTCCCCGCGGCGGAGCAACACTCGTATTTCGCCTTTCTCCGCGCCTCGGCGTCTCCGCGGCAAAAATTCTTACCCGACCGCCGGGCCGCACAGTTTCGCCAGGACGGCCATCCGCACCGCGACGCCGTTGGTGACCTGGTCGAGGATCACCGAGTTCGGGCCGTCGGCGACTTCGGGCGTCAACTCGACGCCGCGGTTGATCGGGCCGGGGGCCAGGATCAGCATCCCCGGCTTCGAGAGTGCTAAGCGGTCGCCGTTCATGCCGAAGAGGTGGGCGTACTCGCGCACCGACGGGAACAGCCCGGTGCGCTGCCGCTCGAACTGCACGCGCAACAGGTTGATCACGTCGCAGCGCGGCAACACCGCGTCGAGGTCGTGGGCGACTTCGACCCCCAGCGTGGCGATCTCGCGCGGCACGAGTGTGGTTGGGCCGCAGACGATCACCTTCGCGCCGAGTTTCACGAGGCCGTGGATGTTGCTGCGCGCCACGCGGCTGTGGGCGATGTCGCCGACGAGTGCGACCGTCAGCCCGGCGATCCCCCCGCGGTGCTGGCGGATCGTGAAGATGTCGAGCAAGCCTTGCGTCGGGTGCTCGTGCGCGCCGTCGCCGGCGTTGATCACACTCACACGCGGCGACAGGTGCTGCGTGAGCAGCTTCGGCGCGCCGGCCGACGAGTGCCGCACGACGACCGCGTCGATGCCCATCGCCTCGATGTTGCGGGCGGTGTCGGTGAACGACTCGCCCTTGGCCGTGCTCGACCCCGACGGCGAGAAGTCGAGCGTCTCGGCCCCCAGGCGGCGGCAGGCGAGCGAGAAGCTGATCTTGGTGCGCGTCGAGTTCTCGAAGAACAGGTTGGCCACGACCTTGCCGGCGAGCGTGCTCAACTTCGGCGACGCGCGGCCGACGCCCAAATACCCCGCGGCGGCGTCGAGCAGCCCGATGATCTCGGCGGCCGTGAGTTCGGCGAGGGTCAACAAGTGGGTCATCGGCTGGCGCTCCGCGGGAGGCCGCGGCCGGGCCGGGCGGGGGTGCGCTGGCCGGCGCGCAGGACGAGTTGGCCGTTCACGGCGACGTGCGCCATGCCGACGGCGAGCGACTTGCCGTGCTCGTAAGTCGAGGTCGCGCCGAAGGTCAGCGGGTCGAAGGCGATCACGTCGGCGGCCATCCCCGGCGCGAGCAGCCCGCGGTCCGTGAGGCCGTGGCGACGCGCGGGAGCGTAGGCGCAACGCCGCACGGCGGTTTCGAGTGGCCAGGTACCGTCGCGAACGGAGTCGCCGACGTACTTGGCGAAGCAGCCGGTGCCGCGCGGGTGCGGGTTGCCGCCGCAGGAGATGCCGTCGCTGCCGGCCACCATCGCCGGGTGGTTCATCAGCGCGACGATGTCGGACTCCTGACGCTCCGCGAAGTGCCGCACGACGCAGCCGGCTTGCAGGCGCGTGGCGATCAGGATTTGGCGCACCAACTCCGCCGGTGACAGGTGCATGTCCGTCGCGGCGTCGGTGAGCAGCAGGCCCTCGAAGCGTCGCCAGTCCGCGTGCGGCAAGTTGGTGAAGCGGATCGTCTCGAGCGGGAAGCGCGGCGCGGCGAACTCGGCGTCGAGGGCACGCCGCACGCCGGGGTCTTCCAGCCGCGAAAGCGTCGCCTCCAGGCCGCCGGTGAACAGGGCCACCGGGAGTGTCAGCATCGCCAGGGTCGTGCTGCCGTACAGGTACGGGTACAGGTCAAAGGTCACGTCCAGCCCCTCGGCGAGGGCGGCATCGACGGCGGCGATTCCCGGCGCGGCGAGCACGTTGAAGTGCGAGGCATGCACGGCGCACCCCGCCCGCCGGCCGACGTTCAGCGCCTCGGTCATACCGGCGGCGAAGCGCGTCGGGCTGTAGCCACGCATGTGCGTGACGTAGACGCCGCCGAACGGGGCGATTTCCTCGCAGAGGGCTGCCAGTTCGTCCTCGTCGGCGTACAGGCTCGGCACGTAGTCGAGGCCGCTCGACAGGCCGACGGCCCCTTGCTCCATGTTGTCGCGCACGATCTGCCGCAT
>JANXTD010000578.1 GCA_025352585.1 Fimbriiglobus sp. | reverse complement strand
CTGAATCGTCGATCGCGGCACGCATTCTGGCGGGGTGGCAACGTGGACAAGCAGGGCATCGTGCGGGTTCTCGGGCCGGGGGCGGCGGCGGCGGCCGTCGTGCTGCTCGTCGGCCTGCTGGTCGTGTACAGCGACTGGAAGCCCGAGGCCCCCGGCCAACCGCCCGCCACCGCGCGCGGTTCGAGCGACGCGGCCAAGGCCAACCGCGTGGCGGTCGAGCCGGCCGACTTCAACGACGCCGGCATGGCCGACGCGATGCCGTCGCCCGACGCCCCGGAGTGGCAGGACGCCGGCAGCGGCCTCAAGACCTGGGACGTGAAGGTCGGCACCGGCGGCGTCGAGAACGAGTGCCCGGCGGGGGCCAACGTCACCATCCACTACACCGGCTGGACGCTCAACGGCTCGTCGTTCGACAGCAGCCGCCCGCGCAAGACGCCCAACGACTTCCCCCTGGGGAGCCTCGTCAAGGGCTGGCAACTCGGCATCCCCGGCATGAAGCCGGGCGGCGTCCGCCGGCTGCTGATCCCCGGCGCGCTCGCCTACGGGGCCGCCGGCGGGGCCAGCGGTAAGATCCCGCCCAACGCGACGCTGATCTTCGAGATCAAGATGCTCGGCTTCAACTGACCCCCGTTCCCCGTGTTTTTAGGAAGGACTCCGACCGTGCCGACCCGGACCTGGTGTGCCCTGCTGCTCGCGGCGGGCCTGACGACGTTCTCGACCCTCACCCTCCCTGTCACCCGTGGGGTGGCGCAAGACCCCGCCCCGAAGAAGGAGGCCCCCGTGGCCGACCCCGTACTGCCCTCGCTCGAAGCGAAGGAGTGGAAGAAGACCGACAGCGGCCTCGAGATTTGGGACGTGAAGGAGGGCACCGGCGACGCGACCGTCAAGGACGCCACCGTGACCATCCACTACACCGGCTGGACGCTCGACGGCAAGATTTTCGACAGCAGCGTGCAGCGCGGCACCCCGGCGACGTTCCCCCTGCCGCGGCTCATCAAGGGCTGGCAGGAGGGCATCCCCGGCATGAAGGCCGGCGGCGTGCGCCGGCTCAAGATCCCCGGCCCGCTCGCCTACGGCGCGGCCGGCGGGGCCGGCGGCAAGATCCCCCCCAACGCGACCCTCGTCTTCGAGATCGAACTTTTTAAGGACCCCATGAAACTCCCCGACCTGACCGCGAAAGACTGGAAGAAGCAAGACAACGGCGTGCGCCTGTGGGACGTGAAGGAGGGCACCGGCGACGTGGTGGCCAAGGGCGCGACGGTGACGATCCACTACACCGGCTGGACGCTCAACGGCAAGGTGTTCGACAGCTCGCGCACCGGCGGCGGCAAGCCGGTCGAGTTCCCGCTGGCGAGCCTGATCAAGGGCTGGCAGGACAACGTCCCCGGCATGAAGGTCGGCGGCGTGCGGCTGATGGAACTGCCCCCCGAGTTCGCCTACGGCAAGCAAGGGGCCGGGGCCGACATCCCGCCGAACAGCACGCTGGTCTTCGAGATCGAAGTCTTCGGCGCGAAGGGCGGCCGGTAGGCGAACGGGCCACCCGCCCGCCGACGCCGGCGGCTCGCCGGGCCGCGCATGGGTGTCGCCCCGAACTCCGGGCGCTCACGCCGGCGGCTCGCTGAGGCCGTCGCCCGCCGGGGCGTCGAGAACCTCGCGCACCTTGAACGCCAGGGCCACGGGCGCGAACGGCTTCTGCAAGAAGTTCACGCGGTCCCGCAGCACGCCGTGCCGCAAGACGGCGTCGTCGGTGTAGCCCGAGACGAACAGCACGCGCGCCGCCGGGTGCCGCGCGACGACCCGCTCCGCGATGGCCCGGCCGCCGACGCCGGGCATCACCACGTCGGTCACGACCAGGTGGATCGGCCCGCCGTGTTGCTCGGCGAGGCGCAACGCCTCGTCGCCGCCGGCCGCCTCCAGCACGTCGTAGCCGCAGCCGGTGAGCACGTGGCAGGCCAGCACGCGCACGCCGGCGTCGTCCTCGACGAGCAGCACCGTCTCGACCCCGCGCGGCGGCGTGCGCAGGCCGGCCCGCGCCTTCGAGCCGCCGACCGGACTCTCGACGCGGGGCAGGTAGACCTCGAAGGCCGTCCCGGCCCCGAGTTCGCTGGCGACCGCGACGTGGCCGCCGCTCTGCCGGACGATGCCGTACACCGTCGCCAGGCCCAGCCCGGTGCCCTTGCCCGGCCCCTTGGTCGTGAAGAACGGCTCGAAGATGCGCGCCCGCACCTCGGGCGGGATGCCGGCCCCCGTGTCGGCGACGCCCAGCATCACGTGCGGGCCGGGCCGGGCGTCGGGGTGCGCCCTCACGTACGCCTCGTCGAGCACGACGTTGCGCGTCTCGAGGGTCAGCCGGCCGCCGCGCGGCATCGCGTCGCGGGCGTTGACCGCCAGGTTCATCAGCACCTGCTCGACCTGCCCGGGGTCGGCGCGCACCTCCCACAAGCCGGCCGCCAGCGCCGTGACGATGGCCACGTCCTCGCCGACCAGCCGGCGCAGCATCCGCTCGGTGTCGGCGACTAGGTCGTTCAGGTCGAGCACCCGCGGCGCGAGCACCTGCTGGCGGCTGAACGCGAGCAGTTGCCGCGTCAGCCCCGCCGCCCGCTCGCCCGCCTTGGCGATCTCCTCGACCGCCTCGCGTGACAAGTCGCCGACGGCCATGTCTTGCAGCAGCAGCTCGCTGTAGCCGTTGATGATGGTGAGCAGGTTGTTGAAGTCGTGGGCGATGCCCGCGGCGAGCCGCCCGACCGCTTCCATCTTCTGGACCTGGCGGAACTTGCCCTCGAGGTCGCGCCGGGCGGTCACGTCGGCCTGCACGCCGACGTAGTTGGTGAGCCGGCCGGCCGGGTCGCGCACCGGGGAGAGCGACAGTTCGCACCAGAACGGCGTGCCGCCCTTGCGGTGCTTCAGCAGCTCCACCGTACACGGCACCCCGGCCCGGATCGCCGCGCGGACCTGGGCGACCGCGGCGGGGTCGG
>JANXTD010000565.1 GCA_025352585.1 Fimbriiglobus sp. | reverse complement strand
CTAGTGCAAAGTGCAGAATGAAACCTCGAACAGAACCGCGGTTGTTTGCGGTTTTCACTCTGCACTTTGCACTGTGCATTCTGCACTCGTCTCGAAGCGACTCCCCGTAAAACTGAGAGGGTTACTTGAAGTTCGGCGTGGTGCCGTACTGCATCGTCCTCGGCATCGCCGGCTGGAAGCTGTTCTTGTAGCCCGTCGAGGGGTACGTCCCCGGCAGCGGCAGGCCGCCGGCTTGCCGCGTCTGCGTCGTCGTCGTGCGGCCGAGCAGGCTGTTGATCGAGCGGATGAAGCCGTTGTCCTCGATCGTCCCCGCCACGGCCCGGCTCAAGATGCGGCTCGTGCCGGTGAAGATGTTCGTCGCGGTGTCGGCCGGCTGCACCACCAGTGAGTTGGTGTCGATCGGCTTCGACGTGTAAGTCTGGGCCGACGCCGCGCCGGTGCCGAGGCACAGCCCCGCGAACGCGACGATTGCCCGAAGTGTGTGGCGCATCCTTGCCCCCTCGAATGTGTGCCCGGCCGGAACTGCGGCGACCATACCGCCGGCGGCGGGGCTGTCAAGGAAATAGTCCGCGGCACCGGCGGCGGGGTCGCCACTACAATGCCGGCGTGGCCCGTAGCCCGTTACCTTGGTCGTGAGGAGTTCCCGATGCGTTCGCTCGTTTTGGCCGGTGTCATGATGGTCGCGTGCAGTGTCAGTGCCCGCGCCGAGGACAAGGGCACTCTGGTCGAGTTGGCCGGCATGAAGTCGGTCACGCCGGCGGAGTGGAAGGAGGAGAAGCCGTCGAACAGCATGCGGCTGACGCAGTTCCGCCTGCCGAAGGCCGAGGGCGACGCGGCCGACGGCGAGCTGGCGTTCTTCAGCTTCCCCGGCAAGGGCAGCGGCACGACCAAGCAGAACCTCGACCGCCAGTTGGCCAAGTTCGCCGAGGAGGGCCGGGCCGAGAAGTCCGAGAAGGCCAAGGTCGGCGACCTCGAGGCGACCTACCAGGACGTGACCGGCAGCTTCAAGAAGAAGGCGTTCCCGATGGCGACCGACTTCACGCTCGTGAAAGATCAACGCCAGCTCTACGTGATCTTCGAGGGCAAGGACGACAAGGTCTACTACGCCACGTTGCTAGGCGGCAAGGCGACCGTCGAGAAGCACAAGAAGGGCTTCGAGGAGTTCCTGAAGAACTTCAAGTGACACGAGGCCCTCGCCAAGTGAGGGTCCATCAGTTGGCCCAAGAAACTAGAGATCGTGCAAATTATTCCGTGGCGTCTCGTAGTTGATCATGCGACGATTGTTCGGTGTCCCGAACCCTCCCGCACGATTCCTAGGAGACGCAATGGCTGCTTTCGGCGAAGCCCTCGCGGCGTTAGAAGACTTCCGAGTCGATCTGATCGGCCGGCAAATGGACGGACAACTCCCGGCGGCGCAAGCGATGGCGTTCCGCGCGTCGGCCGGTATCGCCGCCGGGTCGTCGCTTCAGAATGTCCACGCGACCGGGGTCGGCGTCCGGGGGACGAGCGATAGCCCTGGGCGCGACGACTTCGTCATCAAAGTTTACATGTTCGACCGGGCCGACGTTGTGTGGGCCGCCGGGGAGCCACTGCTGAGCGCGGCCCTTCAAGGCGTCGAGGTGGATGTCGAGTACCTGCCCGTCCAATCGGCGTTCGCGCCGCGGGCGTTGCGGCTGCCGAAGCCCAAGGCTGCCGCCAACCCGGCGGGCCACCAGGCCCGACTCCGGCCGACGCCCGCCGGGGTCGAGATCGGCCCGCTCGGGGGGGACTACGTCGGCACGTTAGGCTGCTTCGTCCGCCGGGGTCCGGGCGACGAGGGGCCACTTTTCGTCCTGAGTAACAACCACGTCCTCTCGAACGTGAACCAGTTCCCCTCCGGCCGCCAGTTCACGCAACCGTTCTCGGCCAAGGCGGCCGACGTGATCTGCGCCCTGAGCGACTTCGAACCGATCCACTTCCCCGCGCCGGGGTCACAGCCCCGGAACGTGATCGACGCGGCCATCGCCTCGGTGGCCACGCCCGCCCAGGTCACCCTGGGCGGATGCTCAACATCCCGAACTACGACCCGCAACTCCTGGCCCCGCGGCCGGGCATGGCGGTGACCAAGGCCGGGCGGACCACGGGCGTTACGAGCGGGACGATCCGCGCGATCCGGGTCCGCGGCGTCCGGGTCAACTACGGGACTACCCAGAACCCGATCATCGCCACCTTCGACAACGCGATCACGATTACCGGCGCCGGGGGCGTGGCGTTCAGCAAGCCGGGCGACTCGGGGTCGGTGATCCTGGAGGTCGCGACGGGTCGGCCCGTCGCCCTGCTCTTCGCCGGGGACGCCACGACGACGACCGCCTGCGACCTCGCGGCGGTGTGCGCGCGGTTCAACGTCCGCCCGGTCTGACGGGGTTGACGCCGGCCGGCCGGGGCGATTAACTAACGGGGTAGCGGTCCCGGAGGGCGTGTCGATGAAGCCGGTTCAAATTCACAGTCCCGGCGAGCCGTCCTGTCAGGGGCCGCCGGACCGACTCGTCGGCTTGGCCGACGGCGTGCGGGACCCCCTGGTCTTTCGGACCGGCTTGACCACGACCGCCGACGGCCGGTGGGCGCTCTACGTCACCGTCCCCGCCGACGCGACGGTGCCAATCCCGAGCGTGGAGGCCCAGGCCGGCGGCTACCCCGTCGTCTACGAGGCGGAGCCGGACGCGCCCCCCCTCGCCGGCCCCGCCCGGCCCGCCCGGCGTCGGAAGCAAACCCCTTAACGAGCGGGGGCGACTCCCGCCCGCGCCCGCCGGTTCGGTCACCATGCACTTCTTCGACTACGAGTTGCCTGAACACCTCATCGCGCAGCGCCCCGCGGCGCGGCGGGACGAGGCCCGGCTACTCGTCGTTCACGTCGGGGCCGGCACGCTCGAGCACCGCGTCTTCCGCGAGTTGCCGTCGCTGCTGCGCGCGGGAGACTTGGTCGTCCGCAACGACACGCGGGTGACGCCGGCGCGGCTCGTCGGCACGCGGGTCGCCACCGCCGGACAGTGGGAGGGGCTGTTCCTCCGCGACGCCGGGGGGCTGTGGGAACTGCTCGCCAAGACGCGCGGCTACCCCGAGTTGGGGGAGGCGTTCGCCACCGCGAGCGGGCTGACGCTGAAGCTTGTCGGCCGCACGCCGGAGCGCCACTGGCTGATGACGCCGGACTTGCCGGGGGCCGCGGCGGAGTTGCTGGCGGCGCACGGCACGGTGCCGCTGCCGCCGTACATCCGCAAGGGCCGCGCCGAGGCCGCCGACTCCGAGCGCTACCAGACGGTCTACGCGCGGCACCCCGGCTCCGTCGCCGCCCCCACGGCCGGGCTGCACTTCACGCCCGAGGTCTTCGCCGAGTTGCAGGCGCGCGGCATCGGCACGGCGAGCGTGACGCTCCACGTCGGGCTGGGGACGTTCGCGTCGGTCAAGGCCGAGGACCCGACGAAACACGCGATCCACGCCGAGTGGTGCGAGGTCAGTCGCGAAACGGCCGACGCCGTACGCGCGACGGAGCTGGACGGCGGTCGCGTCGTGGCCGTCGGGACGACGACGGCCCGCACGCTCGAGACCGCCGCCGCGTCCGGGCGCGTGCAGCCGTCCGTCGGCGAGTCGTCGCTGTTCATTCACCCGCCGTACCGCTTCCGCGCCGTCGATGTCCTGCTGACGAACTTCCACCTGCCGCGCACGACACTCTTGCTGCTCGTGCAATCCCTCAGCGGCAGCGAACTGTTGCGGCACGCCTACGCCGAGGCGGTGCGCGAGGAGTACCGCTTCTTCAGCTACGGCGACGCGATGCTGGTGCTGCCGTGACCGTGACCGTCGTGTCGCTGACGCCGATGCTCGCCCGCCTCCGGGTGTCGCTCCCGCCGGGGGAGGGGAGTGCCCGCGTCGTCGGGCCGCGCCGGCCGGGGCACGCGACGGTCGAAGTCAGCTACCCGATGCGCGTCGCCGAGTCGAGTGACACGGCGTTGACACTCGAAGTGTCGATCCCCGAGCCGAACCGCGCGCCGTTCGAGTACCGCGTAGTCGTGACCGTCGGCGGCGTCACGGCCACGCACGTCGTCCAACTCTGAGGGTGTCACGTGGTCGCGGAGGCGTTCAAGATCGTCTGGCTTTG
>JANXTD010000555.1 GCA_025352585.1 Fimbriiglobus sp. | reverse complement strand
ATGGATCATAAGGATGTATGAGAAGCTCGGCTCAGACCCAACCGCTCCGGGCTACGTCTCGCCTGGCGAGGGCGACGTGTGGGAGTTTGTTTCCTCCATGCGCAAGTGGGTTATGGACCCGAACCGTAAGGGCATGCCCCCGAGTTGAGCCGTCACAACTGTTGCTGCTTCACGTGATCGACTCGGCCCCGATCGGTACGATCTGCGTGACGTGCAGCAAATCGACCTTGACCGAGCGCTCAAAGAAGGTCGAGCCGGCCTGGCCGGTGAGGCCGACGTAGGCCGCGCGTTGGCCGACCCAGAGCAGGTCGGGGTGGCGGATGTCGTAGGTCGCCCCGTCGGACAACACGAGGCGGAACGGCTCGAACGGCTGTTGCGTTAGGCTGTCGCGGAGTTCGGTGGGGGCCATGCGTCGTTTCTCCTGGCAGTTCTCGAAGCGCTGCCATTGTACCCCATGACGACGGCAGCAACTTCCCTAACTTACCACCCTGTCACACGATCCCCTCTCCCACCTCCACTCGGGGATACTTCATGGCCGGCCGTTCGATCCACGCTTTTACGGTGTTGCCGTCGCTGCCGGAACGCCTCGCGGGGTTGCAGAAACTCGCCTACAACCTGTGGTGGTGCTGGAACGCCGAGGCGACGGCCCTGTTCCGCCGCGTCAACCCGAGCCTGTTCGAGGCGCTCGACCACTCGCCGATCCGCTTGCTCACGAGCCTCGACCAGAACCGCTTCGAGGAGCTGACCCGCGACACGAGCTTCCTGGCGGACCTCGACCGGGCGAGCGCGCACCTGCAAACGTACCTCGACGAGAAGACCTGGTTCCAGTCGTCGTACCCCCAGGAGTCGGACACGCGCATCGCGTACTTCTCGATGGAGTTCGGCATCCACGAGAGCGTGCCGGTCTACTCCGGCGGTCTCGGCGTGCTGGCGGGCGACCACTTGAAGTCGGCGTCGGACCTGGGCTTACCGCTGATGGGCGGGAGCTTCATGTTCCGCGAAGGCTACTTCCGCCAGTACCTCAACATCGACGGCTGGCAGCAGGAGCGCTACCCGGAGAACGACTTCTTCAACCTGCCGCTGATCGCTGAACTCGACAAGTCGGGCCAGCCGGTGACCGTCAGTGCCCCGCTGCCGGGCCGCGACGTGCAGTTGCGCATTTGGCGCATCCAGGTCGGCCGCATCCCGCTGTACTTGTTGGACGCCAACATCCCGGCCAACCGCCCCGAGGACCGCAACCTCACCGCGCAGCTCTACGGCGGCGACACGCACATGCGCATCCAGCAAGAAATCTTGCTCGGCATCGGCGGCCTGCGGGCACTCCGGGCACTGGGCAAGGAGCCGACCGTGTGCCACATGAACGAGGGCCACGCCGCGTTCGTCACGCTGGAACGCATCCGCAACCTGATGACGGAGCAGAAGCACGACTTCGCCACCGCCGCCGAGGCGGTCAAGGCGGGAACCTGCTTCACGACGCACACGCCGGTCCCGGCCGGCAACGACTCGTTCCCGCCGGCGATGATCGAGCAGTACCTGGGGGCCTACGTCGATAGCCTGGGCGTCGATCGCGCGACCTTCTACGCCAAGGGCCGGCAGCACCCCGAGAACGCCGACGAGCCGTTCGGCATGACCGTGCTGGCGCTCAAGCTCGCCAACACCTCCAACGGCGTGAGTGCCCTGCACGGCACCGTGTCGCGCAAGATGTGGAACGACATCTGGCAGGGCTTGCCCGAGGCGGAAGTCCCGATCGGCTCGATCACCAACGGCGTCCACACGCAGAGTTGGCTCGCGCCCGAGATGGGCGAACTCTTCGACCGCTACGTCCACGTCGAGTGGGAGTCGAAGCCGACCGACTTCAAGGTCTGGTCGAAAGTCGAGTCGATCCCCGACGCCGAACTCTGGCGGACGCACACCAAGTGCCGGGCGAAGCTCATCGCCTTCGCCCGCGCGCGGCTCAAGGCCCAGTTGCAGCGCCGCGGTGCCCCGCCGTCGGACATCCACGCCGCCGACGAGGTGCTCGACCCCGAGGCGCTGACCATCGGCTTCGCCCGCCGCTTCGCCACCTACAAGCGCGGCGACCTGATCTTCCGCGACGCCGAGCGTCTGGCGAAGATCGTCAACGACGCCAAGCGGCCGGTGCAGTTCCTCTTCGCCGGCAAGGCCCACCCCAAGGACAACGGCGGCAAGGAACTGATTGCCCGCGTGGTGCATCAGGCCCAGAAGGCCGAGTTCCGCAAGCACGTCGTCTTCCTCGAAGACTACGACATGAACATGGCCCGCTACATGGTCCACGGCGTCGATGTCTGGCTGAATAACCCCCGCCGGCCCCTGGAGGCGTCGGGCACCAGCGGCATGAAGGTCGCGGTCAACGGCGGGCTGAACTGCTCGATCCTCGACGGCTGGTGGGTCGAGGGCTACGACGGCGACAACGGCTTCGCCATCGGCGCGGGCGAGGAGTACGCCGACCTCAACTACCAGGACGAAGTCGAAGGCCGGCTGCTGTACGAACTCATCGAGCGCGACCTCGTGCCGCTGTTCTACAACCGCGACGCCGAGGCGCTGCCGCGTCAATGGATTCGCCGCATGAAGCGCTCCATCTCGACGTTGGTGCCGGTGTACAACACCAACCGCATGGTCGAGGAGTATTACAAGACCTGCTATTTGCCGAGCCACCACCGCTTCAAGACGTTGAGTGCCAACCACTTGGCAGCCGCGGCGGAGTTGGCCGACTGGCGTAAGGGCCTGCTCGCGGCGTGGGGCAACGTCAAGGTCGAGGGCATCACGGCCCCGACCAGTGACCTGATGAAGGTCGGCGGCGAGTTCCCCGTGTCGGTGACGGTGAACCTCGGCACGCTCACGCCCAAGGATGTCGAGGTGCAGATCTGTTACGGCCTGCTCGACAGCCTCGGCGAGTTGACCGCGCCCAAGTCGAAGGCGCTCACCGCGACCGGGGCCAACGGCTCGACGGAGACGTTCACCGGCAACGTCCACTGCGAGCGCAGCGGCCAGTTCGGCTTCAGCGTGCGGGTGCTGCCGAAGCACGCCAACCTGCCGACGCCGTTCGAGCCGGCCGTGATCACCTGGGGGTAAAGGCCCGCCGCAGGCGCGTTAGCC
>JANXTD010000550.1 GCA_025352585.1 Fimbriiglobus sp. | reverse complement strand
CGCAGTCGAAGCGGCTCGACCGCACGCTCTCGCGCGACGACCGCCGGCGGATGGACCAGTACGCCACGTCGGTGCGCGAACTCGAGCAACGCCTGCACGCCTCCGAGGAGTGGGAGTACCGGCCGAAGCCGAAGGTCGCCGCGGCGGCCCCCGAGGACATCGACGACAACCGCGAGTTCGTCAAGAAGACCAAGCTGATGTTCGACGTGATCAAGCTCGCGCTCGAGACCGACTCGACACGCATCATCTCACTCTTCATCGACACGGTCGTCATCCACAACATCACGCACCACGGCAACCGCCCCGAGACCATCGCCGAACTGCGGGCCAAGGAGGAGGGCCAGTTCGACGTGCTCAACGGCTTCCTCAACGCCCTGACCGACGCGAAGGAGGGGGGCCAGACGCTGCTCGACCGTACGATGGTGCTCTACGGCACGCCGATGGGCAGCGCCAACTCGCACTCGAACACCAACCTGCCGGTGCTGCTCGCCGGCGGCGGCTTCAAGCACGGCCAGCACCTCGCCTTCGACACGGCCAACAACTACCCGCTGTCGAACCTGTACCTGTCGATGCTGCACCGCCTCGGCATCGAGGCCAAGGACTTTTCGTCGTCGAAGGGCACGATGACCGGACTGGAGCAGGCGTGAAGTCATCCCTCTGGGTCGTCGCGCTGCTGGCGAGCGCGTCGTTCGCCCCCGCCGCCGGGCCGGCGTTCTTCGAGAAGCACTGCGCCTCGTGCCACGACGGCGAGACGAAGGCGGGCGGCCTCGACCTTGCCGCGCTGGCGTTCGACCCGGCCAACGACGAGAACTTCGCCCGATGGGTGAAGCTGTACGACCGCGTCGAGTCGGGCGAGATGCCGCCGAAGAAGAAGCCACGCCCCGACCCCGCCGAGCGGGCCGCGGCGCTCAAGGCGCTCAAGGCCCCGCTGCTCGCCGCCGAGGCGAAGCGGCACGCGGGCGCGGGCCGCACGGCGGTGCGCCGGCTGACGCGCGCGGAGTACGAGAACACCCTGCGCGACCTGTTCGACCTGCCGGGCCTGGCGGTGCAAGGCGACCTCCCCGCCGACGGCTCCGCCCACGGCTTCGACAAGAACACCGACGCGCTGGACATCTCGCACGTCAACTTGTTGAAGTACGTCGAGGCGGCCGACCGCGTGCTCGACCTAGCCATCGCCACCCGACCCACCGCCCCGACGCCCCAGACTCGGCGCGTGTCACTCGGCAGCCGCGGCGGCTTCGTCGCCCACGTCGTCCTCAACGGCGACGGCGTATTGTTGAAGGACAAGAAGCCCGACCCCGAGTTCCCGCCGGCCGGCGAGCAGGCCCACTTCGACCAGGGTGCCCACGAGCGGATGGACTCGTTCAAGGTCACCAGCAGCGTCGGCCTGTTCCGCCACGAGGACGAGTCGCTCAGCCCGTACTTCGCCGAGTTCGTCGCCATCTACCCCGGCCTCTACCGCGTCAAGACTTCGCTCTGGAGCTTCCAGTGGGATAAGGGCCGGGTGCTCCCCTCGCGCGGCACCGAGGCGGCCCGGCTCTCGGTCGTGCAGCTCACCGGCGACGGCCGCGGCGGCCAGCACCCCAGCTACCCCCTCGGCTACTACGACGCCCCGTCGATCGACTCGAAGGTCCACGAACTCGTGACCTGGCTGAACGTCAACGAGCTGATCGGCTTCAACGTCGCGTCGCTGGCCCCGGTAGCCAACTACAGCCGCAAGGGCCGGGCGATGGCCTTCGTCGGCCCCGGCATCGCCTGCGACTGGCTCGACGTGGAAGGCCCGCTGCTCGAGACCTGGCCGCCGCGCAGCCACCGCCTCCTCTTTGGCGACCTGCCGCTCACCGAGTTCGAGCCGGCGGAGCGCGTCGGCGTGAAGCCGCCGAAGCGCAAGGCGACGCGGCTGATCGGCTCGGGGACCAACCGCCCCGACCCCGAACCCGGCCTGTTCACGGTCGAGTCGCGCGACCCGCTCGCCGACGCCGACCGGCTCCTCGGCGAGTTCTTGCCGAAGGCGTTCCGACGGCCGGTGGACGCGGAGGTTCGCCAAGCCTACGTCGCGCAAGTGGCCGCACGCCTGAAGGCCGGCGACGGCTTCGAGGCGGCGCTACGCTGGGCCTACCGCGCCGCCCTCTGCTCGTCGGACTTCCTCTACCACGTCGAGCCGACCGGGAGGCTCGACGACCACGCCCTCGCTTGCCGGCTGTCGTACTTCCTGACGAACTCGAAGCCCGACGCGGCCCTCACGCGACTCGCCGACGCCGGCAAGTTGCGCGACCCCGCGGTGCTTTCCGGCGAAGTCCGCCGGCTGCTGGGCGACCCGAAGGCCCGGCGCTTTGAAGATGACTTCCTGGGCCAGTGGCTCAAGCTGCGGGCCATCGCGGCGAACGACCCCGACCGCAAGCTCTACCCCGAGGCCAGCCCGTACCTGCAAGACTCGATGGTCGCCGAGACGCGGGCCTACTTCCACGAGCTGCTCGACAAAGACTTGAACGCGACGCACCTCGTCAAGTCCGACTTCGTCATGGTCAACGAGAAGCTCGCCACGCACTACGGCATCCCCGGCGTGAGCGGGGCACAAGTCCGCCGGGTGCCGCTGCCGCCGGGCTGCCCGCGCGGCGGCTTCCTCACGCAGGCCGCGATCCTCAAGGTCACGGCCAACGGCACCACGACCTCGCCGGTGCCGCGCGGGGCGTTCGTGCTCGAGCGCATCCTGGGCCAGAAGCCCGAGCCGCCGCCGCCGAACGTGGCTGCTGTCGAGCCGGACGTGCGCGGGGCGACGACGATTCGCGAGCTTCTCGACAAGCACCGCAGCGACGCGAGCTGCGCGTCGTGCCACGCCAAGATGGACCCGCCCGGCTTCGCGCTCGAGTCGTTCGACGTGATCGGCGGCTACCGCGGCCGCTACCGCTCCCTCGGCGCGGGCGACACGCCCGAGCGTGGGGCGATCGACCCCTTTATCGGCATCGGCTTCAAACTCGGCCCCCGCGTCGATCCGTCGGGCGTACTCCCCGACGGTCGCAAGTTCGCCGGCGTCGCCGAGTTGCAGGCGCTGTTGGCCGCCAACCCCGACGTTTTACTCGACAACCTCGCCCGGCAGTTCGCCGTCTACGCGACCGGCCGGCCCGTCGGCTTCGGCGACCGCGACGCGATTGCCGCGATCGTGGCGGACGCCAAGACGCGCGGCGGGGGCGTCCGCACGCTCCTGCACGCGGTTATCCAGAGCGAACTGTTCCGCACTAAGTAGTCACCCCGAAGCAGGAGCAGCGTCATGGTCCCGTGGAGTTGGGCGGCGTGTCTCGCGGCGGCCGTCGTCGGCAGTAGCTCGCCGACGACAACAAAGGTCGGCGTCACCGGGCTATTCTCGCCGGACCGCGTTGCGGACTTGCGGGAACTCTTCGCCGTGTGGCCCGAGGTCAAACTCGTCGCCGTCGATTTCGACCGCGCCGAGGCGGACCTGGCCTTCGACGCTGACAAGCTCTTCCCCAAAGCGAAGCCGGAGGAAGTCATCGCCCGACTCAACGAGCGGGTCAACCAGCTCTCGCACCACACCTTCGGCGTGAGGGCGGCATCGGCCGCCCCGCGGGACAAACTCACGCGCGTCGAGATCCCCGTCGCCGGGCTGGACTGCAAGGCCTGTTGCCTCGGGGCCTACGAGGTCGTCGCCAAGGTCGAGGGCGTCGTGCAGGCGACGGCGAGCTTCAAGGACGGCCGAATCACCGCGCTGATCGACCCGACGAAGACCGACCGCGCGA